>CAUZSN010000268.1:0-2512 GCA_963582345.1 Planctomycetota bacterium | reverse complement strand
AAAAAGAAGGTTGTCAAGATAAAGGTCGTAGCGAGGAAAAAAGCCAAGAAGAAGGCTGGTAAGAAAGCTAAGCCCCGCACCAAAAGCACCGCGAAAAAGCGAAGTCGTGGTGCCGCTGAAGAAACAGTGGCGGCGTTCCTCAAGAACAAACCTGACGCTTCAGGACGCGATGTCTCGAAGGCAACCGGTTACTCAGGAAAAACGGTCTATACCACCAAAGCGTGGAAGAAACGCGCGCGATCACAGTAGGATCAGCTTGCTTGCAGCTGCCAGTACCCTATCGGGTGGTTCGGCCAGTGTCAAAACTATGCGGCAGCGTCGGTCTCCTTGTTGATGCCGTGCCCGTATACAATGCTTCTCGTTTGCATGTCACTTATTTCTATTTCATGTTTGTGCGCTGAAGCCCGACATTACGCTGGCATTCTCTGATCGTCTCGAATCAATATTGCCAGCCAGATCCCGGCATTTGAGATGAGCCGCGGGTTCTACAACGAGGTGTCCCACTTCTACCTTAACGATCACTCAGCCCGAATGGCCAGCCTGTCGACTTCGCCCTTGATGAGATCGTCCTTGCTTATCGACGAATCACGGGCCGCCGCTGAAACATCCTTAATCTGACTCTCGCGGGCATACTCATCAAATGTCTGCGATTTTACAGCCAACAGTTCCCGCAATCGTTCATCGATCGTATCCCGCGCCAAAAGTCGATGCACCGTTACTTTTCTACTCTGCCCCATACGATGGACTCGCTTGATCGCTTGCCATTCCGTGGTTGGTTTTAGCTGTGGTTCGGCGATAATCACGACTGACGCGGCGTGTAGATTTATCCCGACTCCCCCCGCGTCGATCTGGCAAATCATCGCGCTGAACCCTGATGATTCGCTAAACTCATTTATGATGCCCATGCGATGCTTGGGCGGAACGGAACCATCGATCCGATGGTGTTCCCCGATTAGTTCGCCGATTTCGTTCAGAGTGTTGATGAAGAACGAGAACACGACAACTTTCTCGTCCGTGCTCCGGTAGTACTTCAATAATTCCGCAAGGCGGTTTAACTTTGAACTTTGCCCGTTGAATCCGATGGTTGCTTGACGCATCGTCATTAGATTGCGAGATTCGACGGCACCGAAATATCCTTTCCATTCACCTTCACTCAATTCAATCCACTGTTCGACTTCAATACACTGGGGTAGTTCGTGGAGAACGTCTTCTTGGTTACGGCGAAGATAGACAGGTGCAATTTTTCGGGTGAATTCATCGGATTCAACGTGCTCTATCATGGTGCTCCAATTGGATTGACTTTGCACCGTTCGAGCAATCTCGGGACTGCAAATGTGAAGTAAATTGACGAACTCGCCAGGATTGTTTTCCAGCGGAGTGCCGGTCATTAGGGTCGTGTACCGTGCGAGTGCAGCAACTTCTGCCGTGAATTGAGTGCGGCGTGCGTCGGGGTTCTTCACATAGTGTGCCTCGTCGACAACCAAGAGATCAATCTCACGCTTTATTAGTCCGACTAACGCTCCCAAGGTACCGTAGGACGTAATAGCGACTCCACCAAAATCCTTCCAACGCTTACAACTCGCTTCGCGCTGATCACCGTGAAGTAAATGCACATCAAATTGTGTACGTTGGTTTAGTTCTCGTTCCCAGTTACCAAGGATGCTGGCGGGGGCCACAACGAGAAATCGCATGGCTAGTTCGGTCTTGGCCAAATGAATCATCGCTCCCATGGCCTGAATCGTTTTCCCCAGCCCCATTTCATCTCCCAACACGGTTCGACGTTGGTGAACGAGATACTTGATGCCAAATTCCTGGTAACGACGAAGCTGAACTTGAAACCCTTCCAGGGACAGCTCAAGCCGATCAACACGTTGGGCGACCTCCTTTGCTACACCACCATGAATACTCGGCTCCCTTGCCGTTTTACTTCGGCCGGAGCGATCTGCGGAATCGGGTCGCCGATGTGGATCGCCATGGGTCTGACGCCAAGCATCTCCGTACTCCGTCCAATTGGTTGATCTCTTGTCATACGGCCGCTGTGATGATGGCGGTATCGTAGGGTCGGACACATCACCGGAGTCAATGCGAAAATTGCCAGCCAGAACCTTCTCGAACACAGCGACGTAGTCGGCGTAGCGACGCCTGTAATCATCGACCAAATTCTCGATCGACGGTTCGTCGAGAGAGCTGGCTGTTTCGGTGGCCTGTCGCTGAATCTCTTCAACTTCTGCTGCACTGAACTTGCGTTGCAATTGCTCAATCGCTGCTGAGAACTCGGCTTCCACTTGATCACAGTGAAGGAGTCTCCGCCAAAGTGAATTCGCCGAGCGTGCGGCCTGCAACATTTGGCCTATCTGCCGGGTTTCTTGCTCCAGCGTTTTTACTAGCTTTGTCGGAATATAACGTGCCTGGATCTTTCTACGGGCCGCTGCAAGTATTGCCTGGTTTGACGGCTGAGCACGATCTGGCGACGGTATAAGTGCGGGTTGGTTAGCTAAATCACGGGTTACTC
>CAUZSN010000267.1:0-2515 GCA_963582345.1 Planctomycetota bacterium | reverse complement strand
TGCCCCTGCTACCTCGACGGCCCCCAGGATCGTCGCCAGCTGCTTGCGGTTTTCCGTGAAACTCTGCTCATAGGATTCGACACTGGAATAAACTCGGTTCCCACGTGCCTTTCGAGATTATTGTCACCGGCCGAGTTCTCTCAGGCAAAAGGGATGCAACGAAGATAGCATTAGTAAAATGAGCGGCGACGATATGGCCAAGGATCACGGCAACGACCGTTGAAAAAAACGCAGCCAGTTGCCATGGAAGATATTGTTGACGTCTTCTGACGAATACCCACGGCTGGCGAGAATTTCGTCCAGCTTCTGCAAATCGGCGGTGGTACGAAAATCGCTTGGCATGTGATTGGTGCCACCAATGTCGCTGCCGATGGACGCGTGCAGGGAATTGCCGGCAAGCTGACAAACGTGATTAATATGATCAGCAACGGCCGTTAGTTGTACTTCTTCGGGCTTGGATTTGCCGTGTATCCAACCAGGAACAAGCATCCACGCGTCAAGCACCGAACCAATCACACCACCTCGACTCAAAAGCAGTTTGATTTGTGAATCTGACAACTGGCGATCACCGGGAACAAGTGCTCGGCAGTTGTTGTGACTGGCAATCACCGGTCCTGTGAAACGTTCGATGGACTCGAAAAAGCTTTCGTCGCAGGCGTGTGACAGATCGAGGATCATTCCCAGCTGATCCATCTCGTCGAGCAGCTCGCGGCCGGCCGCTGTGAGCGGACCGGTCACTCCCGTCCCCGCGGCATATTGGCTGTGTCCAAAGTGAGTCAGCATGACGGTTCGCAATCCCTCCTTCCACCATTGCTCCACTTGCTTAGGCCTGACAATCGGATCGGCACACTCCATGGACACAATGATCCCGATCGGCAGATCTGACTGGTCGCTCTCCAAAGATTCCCAACGGGCCCAATGGTCATTCAGTTCCTCCTGCGTGCGAATCAGACGGATTTCGTTTTCTTCTGCGAGTACTCGATAATATGCAAGCTGCCCATGGGCGGACGCGTAGGCCATGCGGTGGGTAGCAAAGTCGAGATCTGTTCTAAGCGTCGATTTGCAGTCATGGCGCACTCGGGCGGCAAGACTTGAAACGCATACCGCCACTCGACCGTGCCTCATTTCAGGAAGGCTATTCGCTGCGCATGCTCGACCGTAAGAATCGGTCATGCCTGTTTCCCTTGCGTTGATCGCGACAACTCGTTCCGTTTGGTCTCGATTGTATGCCAGCGCGAATATCGCGATATCGCCATGTCCGTCGAAAATGAGCGGCATCGAAGTAGCTCCCACGAGAAAGGTATTCAGTCTGTCAGCTGCAATTTGCCATTAAAGTCGTAATACAGTGCGAGACTTCAGGCACGGAACCATGATTGACAAGTTGGAAACCTGTTCCGCCAATTCCGCCACTTGGGAAAAATGTTTATAGGTCCATAGTTTACGAGATTTATATTCACATGTCTATTAACGGTAGCCAGATCGGGCATCCACCGTCACTCGCAAGAACCGCTTTTCGCCTACCTTTCCCGCAGCAAGTCAACGAGCGTGTCGGTCACGCGCTGGGCGGACCCTTTGGCGAGTGGCAGTCGGAATCCTCCCATAGCGGTCAGTCTCCACGAGGCCCTAGTTTCGGCTCCGCCGCGATCGATTTCCTCGTCCGTGCCGATATAACCGAACAACCCGTTGGTGTCACCGCCGATTAACGTGTGGACGTATGGTGAGCGAACTCGAACTCGAAAACCCGTGATCGCAAAGTTCTCGCCGGGGGACAGCGCGGCCGCCACGTCACCGAACCGCACCGCTCCCAGGGTCAACATTAATGTTCGTGAAAGTTCTTGGCCCGCGTCGATCATCCGGATCAATTCACGAAAGTAGTCAATCGATAACTGCGTTCCTGCGGCGCGTTCCTCGGGCGTAAACCAGCAGGATTCAGGGTGGTTGTAACCCAGGACCCAAGTCGCTTCTGGATCGCGCTGTGTAACTTCTTCCATAAAAGTTTCACAGGCGGCCATCTGCTGCTCACATTCGCTTCGCGAGGGCATCGGTTGACACGGCAGTTCGATTGTTCTCCACGCGTGAGTCAAGGGATCGGTCCGCGCCGGGATCAAAGTTGGCAATGCCTTGACAGCCGCTTCACCAAGACGTCGGCCGAGTGCGGCCGCTTGTTGAGGCGTGCCGAACATGTGACGCGGATGCACATCTCCACAAAAACCCTGGAGGAACATCGCGGGGGCGCCGTCGATGGCTTCTTCGATGCATTGCCGAGCAGTACCGACCCAGTCGGGCGAACAATGCGAATTTCGAATGAGCACCGCTGGGTGGCAACAAAAATTGAAGAGGACGCCAATTGGTTTTCCATCGTTGGCCTCGAACCGAATCAGGCCGATGGTGGGATCATAGAATTTGCCACTTTGCAGACCTTCGGCGTAGTGACGGCTGAACTTCGAACCGCCATTTGGCATGGGAAAGCGGCTGTTATAACCGATTGAATCACAGTACCCCCGTCCAGCCCAGA
>CAUZSN010000266.1:0-2573 GCA_963582345.1 Planctomycetota bacterium | reverse complement strand
TACTTCTTGCTGATTTTTCAACCGCCCCTTCATCACCGGAAAATAATTCTCCGGTGGGCTGTCAGATATTTTCAAATTATCACCCCATTCCAGCCAGGCATAGTTTGCTATCTGATTCGTATCCCTCGGCGCCGAAATCCCCAGGTTGGCCAGGTGTGACTTTGGAAAGAGATGATGGCGTTCGACTGCCGACTTGTTAGCTTGTGTCGCTGGATCCAGAAGGTCAGCAAGCTTCAATTTGGAAAACAATGCACGGGCATCCAGTAGAACCAACGACGCCATGTATGCGAACAATGACGGACTACGAGAAGACGAAGTCGCCAAATCATTCGGCAACGTAACGGCCCAATAGTCGTTGGTCAGAGTGACGTCACAAACGGAGTTTAGTTTTGCGATGAATTCGTCCCCAGTTTTCACACCACGCAATCCTGCGAGATCAAACTCCATTGCGGACTCGGGCGAACCGGTGAAGCGGCCAGTAACGGCGGACATGAAGAACCACTTCGCAATGATTGCCCGCAGCTTGAATTCAGGAATTAAATATTCCGTCCGCCCGATCAAATACAAAATGTATGAAAATAGTAAATTGTTCTTTGAGCTAATCATCTTGCCGCTACGAAACCCAGCTTGACGAATACAGTTCATGAAATCGTGCCAGTACTGCAAATTCAGAGCCTTGTCTTGGGCCGCCTCTAGCTTTTCGAATTGCTCGTCTCGGCGTTCCTCGCTGAACGTCCCTGTCTCCAGATCTTTTCCACGCAAGATTGAATAAACGTACTTCAGCACGGCACGCTTAAAGGCCACACTAACTCCGACCCGCAACATTTGATCGGGTGATGGTTCGATAAAGTGGTTAAATGGGGACGCCTGTCCCTTGGATGGTTTGCGTGATTCGCGGCAAAAGGTCTCCAGCGAAGTCCGCCCCTCGTCCCAAAAAACCGACATCAGCGTGAGAATAAAGTCTGCCTGGTTAAGCGGGGTGCCCTTGCTGTTGATCCGAACGAAGACCTCCGAGACCGCCTCCTCATCGATGTCCGCCGCCAGTTCCAGGGCGGTGAACGGGAAACTCAGCAGATTTTGCAAATCGATTATTGATTTCTGGATCTTCGTTTTTTCCTCGGCAGTCACTTCCCGAGTGCTACCAAGTCCTTCCAGATATTTTCCCACAATTTCGAACACGTCAGTTTTGTCGCTCCAGAGCATCGAAATATCGGGGAGGAATGCTTTGTCGCGAAGAATCGCGGCGTCGACGACTTCGAATTTTTCTTCCAGCGGATTGAAGGCAATTTGGATTCGCTCCGACTCGAAATTCTTACGAATGACCGGAATGCTTCGAACGACGGCGTAGAGGGATGTCAGCCGCTGCTGGCCATCGACAACCACCAGCTTAGGAGGTTTTTGTTTCGAGTCGGTTCCGATCGCATGCGTGTCGGTTTCCACGGCGTTTTGCCAAAACAGGAAATACCCGACCGGGTACCCTTTGTACATGGAATCAAACAGATCACGGACTTTGGCGTTTTTCCATACGAAAGGGCGCTGGATGTCGGGCAAACCGATTTCACCGAGCCCAATTGCCTTCATCAACGAACCCAAGTCGTAGTCCACTTTATTGAAAACAGTTTTACTCATATCGTCCCTTTATTGACTCATTGAGTTCCATGTTGGCGATAGCCGGTTGTTCGACGAGCGTGTCTTCGGAGTAGTCAGATGAGTTCATTTGAGGACCTCAATCAATTGGCTGTACACCGAGCAGATACTAACTCTAGTCTTATTAGTTCCTGACCTGATTGGGATTCCCAATATCCGCACTCATTGTTGTAACTAAATATGCTAAGCTCTGGGCTTTTCAAAGCTGAGGTGACTATGCAGAGCCGATAGTGTTCTTGATTAGCATTCATCTTTTCGTATTCATTAGGCGTTAATTCGACATTGATTGATTCTCCCGAGAGCCCTTTTACTTCGAGTTTTAATTTCCGCTTATCGAGCGTCGCCTCCAAGTCCCAACCGACGTTGTCTTGTTCCACGGATTTCACTTCGTATCCGTGTTGAGTGTAATATTGCGTTGCAGTGTTAATCGCAGATTTCTCGACCCGTTGGCGAAGCAGCACATCGGGCTGTTTTGGTTTTGAGTAAGGCTTCTTCTTTCCTGACTTATTTGCTGGATAATTAACTACAGCGTCTAGAACTGTCTGTCTCAAGTTACGATGCTCTGGATTGTCGGGGTCGTCTGCATACCATAGATTCGACTGTCCAAAACTTCCTTTGCCTCGCTGCGGGACTGGGATCACTCGTTCATCCTTGGGCAGCAGCACCGCATCGGCCTCTTTAGCCGTCGTTATATAACCGACCGCCTCTCCCTGACATTCCCTCTGAGAATCTGGCGGTGAGTCGTGGGGACGCAGGAATACGATCGCGTTTCGATACCAGCCCACAACATACGCACCGCCTTCGAGGGACGTTGCTACCCAAACGACGATGACAGGCGACAATGACTCATCGGTTCCTGACGCGCCGATCCGTTGAAGGTTTACCTTGGCAAGTTCGCCCGACGACGGTGACTTGCCTGGCATGAC
>CAUZSN010000265.1:0-2591 GCA_963582345.1 Planctomycetota bacterium | reverse complement strand
TTGGATTCGCTGACGTCTTGCCGTTGATTTGGCAAACAGTTGTGTGGATGTGAGTAGAGATACGAATTTTTACTACTCGTTTCTGGTGTTACCCCCTGAAAAACGAAGGGCTATTGTGGCTGTGTGGGATTTTTGCCGTGCAGTTGATGATGCGGTTGACGAACCTGGCGGAGGTGCTTCGCTAGATTCTGTAGCGTTCAATGTTTCACGATGGAAGTCTGAACTCGACTGTTGTTTTAGCGGTGTGACACCGACAACCGAACAAGGTCGACAACTGAAGTCCATCATTGCTCGTTTCGATTTACCGCGGCAGCCATTTGATGATCTCCTTAAAGGCGTTGAGATGGATGTAATCCATCAAAGATACGAGACGTTTAATGATCTGTATGAGTATTGTTTGCGGGTTGCATCGACCGTTGGTCTGATTTGCGTAGAGATCTTTGGATATCGAAACGAAGCCGTTAAAGAGTACGCCGTTGTTCTCGGTGTCGCGCTACAACTTACTAATATCATTCGCGATGTTTCTACGGATTTTCGAAATAGTCGGATTTATTTACCGCAGGAGGATCTTGAGAGGTTTAGTGTGGCCGAGAATGATTTGAAAAATGGGACGTCCCGCCAAATGGAAGCTCTCTTGGCCTTTCAATGCGATCGCGCTAGATCATTTTATGTTAAATCCAAGCAGGTCCTGCCTGTAGAGGATGCTCGTCGACTGGTTGCTGCTGAGATCATGAGTGGAATCTATTTCGCTATTTTGAAACAGATTGAACGTCGTCACTACGATGTTTTTTCTGAAGTAGTCCGAGTGCCCAGGTCGCGTCGTGCACTGATAGCGACTTCGGTGTGGACTCGAGTAATGCTCGGTTGGTCTGTAAGGTGAGCGTTGATGCAGTCGTTATCGGAGCCGGATTCGCAGGATTAAGTGCTGGCGTTGCCCTATCGGATCGTGGAATAAAAGTTTTGGTTTTGGAGGCTCGTCCGCAACTTGGTGGTCGAGCGACTTCATATATTGATCCTCAGACGGGTGATTGTGTCGACAACGGACAGCACGTATTGTTTGGCTGTTACCACGAAACCTTTCAATTTCTCCGTCGACTGGGCGTTGCGTCAGACGTTCAACTCCGACTGCCTTTGGCGATTGAGACTGTTGACGTTGACGGGAGCGTAACGCGACTTGAATGTCCATATCTTGCGGCGCCATTTCATTTGATTGCTGGAATCTTGGAATGGGACGTTTTGTCACTAGGTGAACGGTTTGGAGTCCTCAGTCTACTCAGACCGATCTTGCATGCTCGACACGGTAAAGATGGGTGGGCGCGCCTGAGCGGAGTTGAGCCACAGGAAACAGTTACCGAATGGCTTGCGCGTCATGGACAGTGTGGTCAAATAAAGCGGCTATTGTGGGAACCGCTGGCTCTTGCCGCTCTGAATCAGCATCCGGACAACGTCTCTGCGGTTAGCTTTGTTCGCGTACTGGCCGCTCTATGTGGACCTGACATCAAGGATGCAGCGATTGGCATTCCGCGCCGACCGCTTGAGCAGCTGTACGCGACACCAGCAAAACATTTTATTGAGTCACGTGGGGGGCAGGTCCTGACGCAGTCAATTGCGCGGGTGCGTTGTCGAAATGATCGACTTACGGGGGTTGAAGTTGGGCCTAAGTTGTTCAAACCTAAAGCCGTTGTCTCAGCCGTTCCCTGGTATGCGTTGAGCCGACTTTTTCCAGATCAACCGACGGCACTTAAAAACGTGATTACTGATGCAGAAGAGACAAAAGGTTGTCCAATAGTTACGGTTAACCTGTGGGTCGACCGGCCCTTGCTAACGGAACCGTTTCTCGGTTTGGCCGGACGTACCATGCAGTGGGTGTTCGATAAGCGGTCTATTTTTGGCTCCAAGGCGTCGCACTTATCCTTGGTTTCAAGTGGTGCTCATGAAATTGTCAATCTATCGAATGATCAAATTATTCGATTGGCTGTTGGTGAGTTGCGTCAGGCAAGCTCATTAAATGAGTGGCACGTTAAGCATGGCTCGGTGATTCGTGAAAGGCAGGCGACATTTTCACTGGAACCTGGCCAACCAACACGACCAGAGACGAAGACGGCTATCGACGGACTCTTTCTGGCTGGTGATTGGATTGATACTGGCTTGCCGAGTACCATCGAAGGCGCTGTACGGAGCGGGCATCGTGCTGCTTCGGCGACGTGTGAGTGGTTGTCTGATGATTCACACAACTAGAGATTCGATATTCTATGAATTCCATCATCGTCCACTACCAAGAGATCGCGTTAAAGGGCAAAAACAGGCCCTGGTTCATTGAGCGGCTCGTCACTAACTTACGCGATGCGACTGCCGACATTGGTATTACGAAGGTTCGTGCCCTGATGGGACGTATCGAATTAAGTCTTGGCCCAGAGGCTAATTGGGAGACAGTGCGGGACCGTGTCGAGAGAATTTTCGGTATTGCTAATTTTTCGCGGGCACAGTCCACTGGGCGAGACGTTGATGAAATCTCGAAGTCGATACTGCGCGACCTCGGTCACCAACAGCTCAACTCTGACCGAACCATTAAGACTTTTAGCGTGCGAGCA
>CAUZSN010000264.1:0-2602 GCA_963582345.1 Planctomycetota bacterium | reverse complement strand
GATTGCCATGGTCGGTCGTTAAGGGACACAGGCTGTCGGCAAACCTCGCAAATGTAATCAAGCCGACAAGATCATCCTCGCGACCTCGACCGGCACTCCCTGCTCCCAACACGAAATCGCTGAATACTCGTTTCACGACCGTCAGCCTATCGATCGACGTATCTTCTGGAATAAGATCACGAGCATGCATCGATCCCGAACGGTCGACGACCATTGCAATCGCAATTCCCTCTCGATTGAATTTAGTCTCCGAGTCAGGAGTGCGTGGTCCAGCCAGGGCAATTACCAACAAACCAATTGCCAGCGAGATCAGCAACGCCGGCAACCAGGCCAAACGCGCACGCAACCCACGCGGAATACCCATGGTTAACTGCAACGATGAGTAAATAAGATGTTGGGCAGAATGATTCGCCAATCCCCAGACCAAGGGAACAAGCAGCAACAATAAAAAAAACCAGGGATCGCGAAATTCCCAATCAAACATTGGACACCTCGCCCGACAGGGGTGCAGAAGCCTCGACGAGCTTGTCATCATCTCGCGTTTCGTCGAGGAAGTGTTGCGCTACCTCAACACATCGAGTGATCTCGTCTTGTTCAGGGACCATTCCAGCGAACTTGACCAGATCGGCCTGGCGAAGGAATTGCCGCAGCTGTTGTTGGTGTTCTCGCGTCAGATCAGGTGAATCACTCGCCAAGGTTAGAAACTCCTCCGTCGTAAGCTCGGGTGCACGTAGTTCGAAACTATCTTCCAGATAATGACGAACAATGTCAGACAACTCAACAAAAATTGCTTCCGCATCTGCAGAATCGCGTTGACGATCTAACAGCAGACGGTCAAGTCGCCGGCGGGCGATTTCATAAGCCGTTTGTCGACATCGGCGGTTTTTTTGAACTCGCCAGAGGACCACTGCACCTACAACAATCCCAGCGGTCAACAACGCTCCTCCCAACCCCCAAAACCAACGATGACTCCGCGTCGCTGAGAGGGGTTCCAAGTGCCCCAGGGGCGGCCGCAATTCGGCCTTCGCATCATCGGGAATCACCGATTGAACTTGGAAGATTAAAGGCTCTGTCAGCAACTCATAGGCATCTTGATCTTCGGGGGCCAGCCGTTGCCCTTGGCGGCGGTCCACAAACTCGATCAGAATGGCTGGAATAACCTGCTGTCCTGATGTGGCTGTTTCCAGACGATAAGTTTGTGTCGCTCGGGTGTGGCCAGTGTCGTCAATTACTTGTCGAGGCGCAAAATCTACAATCTGAAAACGGTCCAGTGCATCGCCAAACTCCGGCATCAACAATTCAACCCCTTTTTCGGCAACCACCTCCAACGTCAGCGTTACATAATCGCCAATGAGTGGTGTGGCCGGCTCTAACCGAACTGTCGCCTCCACCGGTCCGCGCTCAGCAGAAATCTCGATGGCTTCATCATGCTTGTCGTCAACGCCGGAAAAGATCACACCAACACCCAGCAGATTGATTAAAACAATTCCTAACACCCAACGACAACCGTAATCGACCGAACCAAAGAAATCTGATACCCATCGCCAGCGTACTAACCACAACGTATGGCCTGAATTCATCGTCGCATCCTCCTTTCCCGCATACGGAAGAACCGAACAAGGGGCTCTACCACAGACTGGGACGCGTCGATATGAATAAAATCGATACTGGACTTGGCAAAATCGCGAGAGAAATTTTCAATTCTCGTGGCTGCTTGAGATCGAAATTCATCTCGGAATGACGACGATCCTGTGTCGAAGTGCGTTGTTCGCCCGGTTTCCGGATCGATCAGACTGACCATTCCAATCTTGGGCATCTCCAGTTCACGAGGATCGCTAATCAAAACAGCCACAACGTCATGTTTTCGATTTGCGCTGCGCATCGCCTGTAAAAATTGATCGTCTAGAAAATCGCTTACCACAAAGCACACCATTTTGCGCGAAGTCACCGACATTAAAAATTCCATTGCCCCGGCAACATTGGTGGCCTGTCTTCCTGTGCGCCACCATGCTCTTCGTCGTCCCCATGGCAGCCAACGAAAACGACTTCGCTTGGCTCGACGTGTCGCTTGCTCTTCCGGTGTTTCTCCAGTTCCATGGGTCAAAACTTCCCGCACGACGCGCAGGGCATGTTTCTGCCCCTTGCGGGGCGGAATGTATTGTTCAATACCGCCATGGAATAATGTCAGTCCAACTTTGTCGTCGTTTCGAATCGCCGAAAAAGCCAACAAGGCACATAATTCGGCTGTCGCTTCTCGTTTGGAGCGCCCAGCTGAGCCAAAATCCTGCGACGCTGAAATATCCGCCATGAGCATGAGCGTCAGTTGCCGCTCTTCGACATACCGCTTCACAAACGGTTCGCCCATGCGGGCAGTAACATTCCAGTCAATGGTTCGAACATCATCACCCGGAATGTAAGGTCGAACCTCGTCAAATTCGATACCACGCCCCTTGAAGACCGACACGTATTGACCGGCAAGTACGTCAGCCACCTGACGCCCCGTGTGGACCTGGATTTCACGAACGCGTTGGATGATGTCACGAGCAAGCATTTTCAACAACACCGAAAAGAAC
The DNA here is from genome assembly GCA_963582345.1 of Planctomycetota bacterium. Lineage (GTDB taxonomy): Bacteria > Planctomycetota > Planctomycetia > Planctomycetales > Planctomycetaceae > CAUZSN01. Next base: position 29 of record CAUZSN010000264.1, on the reverse strand, counting down.
GTAACAAATTGCAGAAAATCTAGTTACTA
>CAUZSN010000263.1:0-2604 GCA_963582345.1 Planctomycetota bacterium | reverse complement strand
CGATTTTCGTGCGCGTTGGTGCGACAACCACGATCTTGCCGGTGCCCAGGCGTTTAGCCATGATCTCGCAAAGATTGTCTTCTTTCATCGTGTCGTGAACATCAGCGTGGATCCCGCCGAGGTGGACCGGCTCATTGACGATGCGATCCGTCTGTTTCAGGAAAAGAGCTTCGACTGTGTGTTTACCCTCTCGCCGCTAGATCGACCTGCCAATCTGAGCGAGCGCCTGGTGGCGCGCGGCTTTACGCACGGCATAACGGCATCGGCGATGGTTTATGTTCCACCCATTGCGCCATCGCCAGTGCAATCTGCAGCACAAGTGGAGGTGTCGGACGAGTCTGACTATGACATCTGGGCGGATGTGATGTGCCGCAGCTTTGATCTTCCACGAGCAATGGGCGATGTCGGGCGCCGCGTGTTGTTCGTGCCGGAGGTTCGCTGCTATCTTGCGCGAGTGAATGGCGTTCCGGTAGGTACGACATTGCTCTATTCGCAATTTGGCATGGGCTATATTGATCTGGTCGGCACGCTGCCCGAATACCGCCACCAAGGGGTCGCTTCGGCGCTATTGACACAGGCAGTCAGCGACTCGCAATCGCTGGGCAACCGCTGGACCACATTGGAAGCAACCACCGGAAGCAATGTCGTGCGGTTGTATGAGAAGTACGGCTTCCGCACTGCCTATCACCGACAACGCTATACCATGTGTCATGCGTAAATCGTATCCGTTCACGGATACGTTGAACGTCGTTCTTAATCTTAATCTTATCCTTAATCGAATCCGCGTGGAGGCTGGCATACGGTTCTCGAGCATCCGGGCTTGGTGAGTTGGACCGAATCAATTCGACGAGCATTTAGACAATTTCCAAGAGCATTGCTTTCCCTTTCATCGCCAGCGATTTCTCGATCATCGTTTTCGAGACAAGTACATCGAGGCAGGCAGCACACTCAAGGGCCGGTCCTCCTGCGGTGCCGAAGAAGCGACAAAACTCTACGGAAGTATATTTCCTGTTTCCTTCCGCAATGCTCAATGGAATCGACGTGGACGCTCGTTCGAATTGGTTCCCACCGCGCGCAGCCTACGTTCAGATTAGGATTAGGATTAAGAGAGGCGTTTTATCAACACAACGTATACCCGCCATCAATCACGAGGGTCGCGCCGGTCATGAATCTTGATGCATCGCTGGCCAAGTAAACGACCAATGGACCCAAGTCTTCCGGTTGGCCTGGTTCTCCCAACGGGATGTCGGCGCGGATTTGCTCGATCACTTCGGGCATGGTCTGGCTCCAACGGATGTTCGCTTCTGTCAGGAACAGACCCGGGCAAATCGCGTTCGCTGTGATGCCATGTGGCGCCCAGTCGACCGCAACGGTGCGCGTGAATTGGACTAAAGCCGCCTTGGCCGTTTCATAGTGGCGCCCAGCAATACCACGACCAGTCACCAAGGCGTTGATCGAGGAAATGTTGATAATTCGGCCCCCCTTCCCTTGCTCAATCATGTCACGACCAATCAGCTTCGTACAGATAAAGGCGCTAGTCAGGTTCAAGTCCATGAGTTCCTGCCATTTTTCTAACGACATTTCGGTTGTCGGAATGTTTTCACGCCGTCCGCCGACGTTGTTAATGAGGATGTCGAGGGGTCCGTGCTCTCGAACTGCCCGCTGACATGCTGCTTCACACTGCGAAGTATTGCCCATGTCGGCTTCGATCGTGTCCACCTGGCGGCCGAGTTGCCGCGCGTCTTCGGCTGTTTTGGTGAGACTCTTCGGATCGCGGCCGATGAGGACCAGGTCCGCACCAGCGTCGGCTATCGCCAAGGCCATCTCGCGCCCAAGTCCACGACTGCCGCCGGTGACCAAAGCCCGCCGGCCATCCAGTCGAAATCGGTCGAATATGCTCATGGGGAGTCCTTAGACTTGATTTTGGGGTACGCAAAAAGGCAATCGCATGGATGGCCTTGAAAACGACAATGACTAAAAAGACAATGTCCTGGGTGAAACTCTCGAATTATTGAAAAACCTAAAGCACCAGTGACATGGGTGAATGTGCTAAGCACATTTATAGTTCCGCCAAACGCGATGCCTCGCCATGAAATTACCTTTACTTAGCGACCTGTTTGTTCGTCCTGATTTCGACAACTCAAGGATAACGGTTAGCTTTACGCGGCCCAAGGATTGTTGTGAATTCGAGTATCAAATTCTCGACGGCGACGAAATCAAGTCAAGTGGTACGGTCCATTCCATTCAATCCATCGAAACAGTTGTCTTCGATGCGAATATGGATGATTTTAAACCGTGGTCGGTTAGCAGCCCATTCTTGTATCAGCTGAAGCTCGCTATCCCTGGTCGAAATGCGCTGGTCACTCAAAAGTTTGGAATGACAAAGATTATTATCGAAGATCGAAAAATCTACTTCAACAACAAACCCCTCTATATTCGCGGATTCATTCGTGGCCGAAAAGGCCATGACCATGGGAACCTGATTGGTTGCACGACCACGGAGTTCTATGAGAAAAACATCCGCATGGCCAAGGCCTACGGCTTCAATTTTGTCAGATTTCACACGGTCCTGCCACCGGATGAGTTTTTTGATGCCGCCGACCG
>CAUZSN010000262.1:0-2645 GCA_963582345.1 Planctomycetota bacterium | reverse complement strand
TCAAGTTCCTCGACAGTTGGTGGCCAAATTCCGTACCAATCAAATGCGAACACTTCTTCTCGCGCGTGATTGAGGTCAACGCCAGTGAGCCCTTCGCCCGGCAATCCAGTTTCGTGGTTGACGACGAGGGCTGTCAGTGGCGGCAGATCGTTTTGGCGGCAATAGATAAAGATATGGCCGAGCATGTGAGCGAGCGTTCCAGCGCCCTTGAAGCCAAGCAGTTTGGCCAATTCTCCATAGGTCATCGTTTGTCGATTGTGTGATTTTCCAACGAGAATTTGCCAGATTTGCAGAGCGCGGGCGCCGCGCGTCGCATCTTCGTCGAATCGTTTCACCATAATTATAGTCTCATCTGCTGGAGGTTTTCGGGCTTCGTCATCAACCAACAAAGTGGCTGGCTATCCATTCTCAGCCAGCGTGCGCTGTATCTCGTCCACAATGTCTTTACCGTTGAGAATTGAAAGCCTTTCATCTTTGCCTGCGGCCTTTCTCGCTTGTTTGGTGTACTTTCCAGTTGTGTAGAAAAACCCTTGCTCGGCGCTAGCAACTTCCTTGGCACCAATAAATTGTAGTATCTCAGCTATGCCGACTTTGTTGTATTCACCATACCAAGTAAAATCAAGCGTGAGACGGAGGCAGCGAAGGCACGGTTTTCCGATCCGCGGGTTCGGATGTTTCCGGTGGCAGTTACTTTCTTATTTCCCGTGAAATTATCGGTCAAGCCATGGCATGTCTGCTGATTTACAACGAATTAAACTCAGTATGGAGACGTAGACAATTTAAGTTAAACTCGTCATCGGAAACCCTCACGTGAAGTAGAACCTTTAACGATGAGTATTCTCGAATGAGCGTCGAAAAGCGTTATTGCGAGACTTGCAAGCACTTCCGTTGGTACATAAGGTGGCAACCGTCGCCGAATCTAGTAAGAACGCTGGTGACGTTGGCTGCGCCATCAATGGGGATTACGCTCTTGATATTGGGTGTGCTCCGGTACGCGGAACGGCGCTCAGCGTGGCGCTGCAAGTTCTGTGGTAACACATTCACATTTGGTCAGGACTCTCCATCGCGATTCTCTGACCGACTTGGCACCGCTCACCCCGTTAATGACGAACACCGCCGACAGCAGGTATTTCAGGCGAAACCGACTAAATGCTCAAGCAAGGAATATTGGCAATGGCATGACGGGCTGTATCTCGGTGGTAGTTGGCGGTCTGAAGAGTGGAGGGTGAGATCACGTCAAGTAAAGGAACGCGACGGAAGACGCTGCGTGATGTGCGGAAGCAATGAAATGCTCCAAACGGATCACATAGTTCCACTATCCAAAGGTGGAAGCAACGAAATGGACAATTTACAGACATTATGTAAATGTTGTCACGAGAAAAAGACTGGTCGGCCCCTAAGTTGGCCCAATAACGCATCGATTGAACTAGATTAACCGACTCAACAGTATGGTAATTAACGATGGTGTGCGATTAGGGTCGCGCCTAGACGATTGTCACCCCTTTGTTGAGCAACCTGCGTCGTAAGGGTATACTGCACCGTTCGGGTGCCCGGTGGGTTATCTAGCAGAGGTATTTGGAATGTCATATGCTCGAATCGAACAGCTCCAACGCAAACTTGAAACCGCCGGCCAAACCGCAAGAAGCATTGAATCGCAACTGTCGGCCACTGACTTACTCACGTATCGAAGTGAGCTAACTCGCTTTCGCGGTATTTTGGACAGGCTCGAAGCTGCTCTTCAATCAGTACCAGCAATCGAAGTGGCGATGCTGGGTCCAAGCCGACACGGCAAGAGCACATTGCTCAACTCCTTGGCCTGCGCCGACATTCTTCCCACATCCGATGTCAAGCCGTGTACTGCCTCCGTGCTAAGTTTGCAGAGAGCTGACGAGTGGTCAGTGAAAGTATCTTTTATTGACAAAGATCGCCTGATTAGCGAATGGCGAGAAGCTGTAGACGATGCAGAAGATTATCTGGAGCAACGGGCAGCGCAAAGTGCTGACGAACCTGACGACCCCCGGTATCTACAAAATGCGCTGCAGCGGTTTCTGCAACTTTTCAAAATCGAGTCTGAACAGTCTCCCTATGAACTTGTGAAGCAGGTCAAAGAAGCGACGATTCCAGCGGAGACTGCCCAATTTCTAGGGCAAAGCCCGTCACCGAAGAGCACGAGCTTCGAGGGGATGAAGAAGGCCGTGGAAAAGTATCTTTCGACAAAGGACGTTTTCTGGACGATCGTCGACTCTTGCGAAATTCGCGGGCCATTCCCTGACTGGCATGAAAGACTAAGGCTTCTCGATCTACCTGGAACAAATGACACCAACGTCCACCGCACAGCAATCACGAATAAACTTCGAGAGAAAGCCCAGGCGGTCGCGATTGTCACGAGTGAAAGCAACCTTGGCTACGACATCGAATCATGGTTGCGAAATTCATCCGTTCTGTCCGAGTTTCTGGAATCGCGTGACAGTGACCGCCAGCGATTGTTTATCGTTCGCACCAAATTCGATGCGTTTCATCCTGATATTGACGACGGTGCACTTGAAGATGGTGACGACGAGGCAGAAGAGCGATTGTTCCAAGAGGCAGTTGAGCGTCATAAACGCGAACAGATCGATGCGTACACCGGAATGCTGCGGGACATT
>CAUZSN010000261.1:0-2663 GCA_963582345.1 Planctomycetota bacterium | reverse complement strand
AACCTGCGCCGGAATCCCGGCTGCTCCGTAATCGTTGACCGCAATGAAAAATTCCCGGAACTCCAAGCCGTCATGATCCAGGGTCAGGCCAGCGTCCTTGAAAATTCGACGGAGGAAGACGGCGATCCGTTTCTGGCCGAGGCAAGAAAGCAGATGGGAAAAAAGTACAACGGTGGTCATGGGCAACCTGCTGTTGATGTGCCGCCACCCAACAACGCGTCGGCCGCGGGAAAGGATCGGCGATGGGCGGTAGTGATCCCGGAAACAGTGGTGACGTGGGACAATTACAAGTTGAAAGCATTGAGATGATCGGCTTTTCGAGTACGACATAAGCCGGTTAATATCGTAGATTAGAATATTAAAAGTATTTTTTATCCGCCTTTAGTCATTTTTCCACTAAAAATCCTCTTTTCCTCCATTTTTAGCCCGTGTTTTTGACTATTGCATCCGCAGATGGGCTAGTCTTCGCGACCCTGTTCGTGATTTAGGGTCGTCGCCATCGCCACTAAGCCCATCGACGACGCGGCATTGATGCCGCGGAGACGCTCGTTTCTTGTGTCCAAAGCGATTGCTTGGACCGGTTTGATACTCATGACGCTGCGGTTGTCGGTAGCCCTTGAACCGGTACCTGACCGGCTCATTATGAGGATAGGAACTCCCCAAAGTGTGGTGAGCTCGACAACCTGGAATGTTGAACGCAATCAATTTGCAGGCAAGCTTCACCGTAGTTTTGGGATTCGTTACGAGACGGCGGTGGAATTCTCCGGTTGGATCCTCGAAGCCGCGAAACGCCAACGGCTAAGTTCAGAATTGGTGGCAAGTCTTGTGTTAACAGAAAGTTCTTTTCGTAAATACGTGACGTCGTCGGTTGGGGCGATTGGACCCGCTCAGATACGCATCGAGTTCTGGCAGCATTTTTGCGGAATCGTTGACCTTTCGGATCCCGAAGAAAATATATATTGCGGTGCGCAAATTCTCGCTCATTACCAGGAAGTGTGCGGATCGGAAAGCTGCGCTCTAAAGTCGTACAACCTCGGATTCCGTAACCGCAATCGACAGGACTTCGCGCGCGCGGGCGAGCGCTACCTCCATAAAATCGATCGCCACCGCGAGGCGCTATTAGATAGTGCTATTTAACCGCTGTCCGATCTCGACACCGTTAGCTTATCCAGGAAGTCAATCACAACCTTTGGTTTCGTAACGTGCGTTGCGCAGAACCCTGCTCGTTTCGCCCCGTTAATGTTTGCTTCGTTGTCGTCTATGAATGCGATATCGGTTGGACGGTACCCCATATCGTTGGCAACCCATCGATACGACTCAACGTTTGGTTTTCGGCGGCCAATCTCGTAGGACAGATAGGTCTTTTGGAAAAAGCTATCCAGTTGCGGATGATTAGTTCGAGCTGTTAACGCGGTCCAGTGAGTCTGATTGGTGTTGCTGAAACAAAACAATGGAATTCGTTTTGCGAGCTCTGAGAGCCGGGGAAGTAGGTCTGGAAATGGTTGGCCGAGAAGCGCATTCCATCCGGTTTTCCAATCGCTCTGGGGGAGGGAAATTCCAAGCTGTTTTTGTAGATGGCTCGTGAAATCAATGAACTCCATCTTTCCTTTTTCGTGGGCTTTATAGGCCTCTTCGATTTTCCATCGTGCGGCTAAACTCGCCGGGGTCACGTCCGCAGCCTTGCCCCAGTGTTCGAATACTCTCGACGGGGCGAGATCAATGAGCACGCCGCCAAGATCAAACAGAATCGCTTTCATTTGCAACTTCGAAGTCTATGCGCGGAGAGCTGGGGGCAACACGAGAGTCCTTCTCGGCGACAAAATAGCCGAGACCATACTCCAAATAGGTGTTGAAACATTTCAATCGTTTATCCGCCCGAAGACAAATTCCGTTGTAGCCGTATAGATTTCGCCGGGCTTCAAGATCGGGTCAGGATAATTTTTTTGATTGGGTGCGTCAGGAAATTGTTGCGTTTCGAGGCATATTCCTTGGTGAGGTTGATAGACGATTCCTTCCTTACCCTGAGCTCGAAGCATGTTGGTCGTATACAGTTGCATGCTTGGCTGGTCGGTCCGTACGGTCAAAGAACGGCCTGAATAGGGGTCCATAACATGTGCCGCCTCTCGTAACCCCTGACCCGTGATGACGAAGGCGTGATCAAATCCGCCCACAGGTTGTATTTGCTCGTGTGTGCTTCCGAGACGATCACCAATGCGCGTGGTATTTTGTAGATCGAATGGCGTGTTGGTAACGGATTCGATTCTTCCGAGTTGCGTTAGCTCGGCCGAAACGGGAAGGAAGGCGGCAGCATTGATGGAAATTTGGTGGTCGTCGATAGCACTGCCCTGGATGCCGCTTAGGTTGTAGTAGTGGTGCGAGGAAAGACTGACGGGGGTCGGCCGAGTGGTGGTGGCTGAATAACGGAGGCCCAAAGTCATTCGGTGCAAAGTGTATTCGGCAACCACGTTTAATTTCCCGGGGTAGCCACCTTCGCCATCTGGACTGATGAGCTTGAAGCGCACGCCTTGATCAATTGTTTCGCTACTCCACGTTCGAAGCCCAAACCCGTGTTTCCCGCCATGAAGATGATGTGGCGGTACATTGGCGTCTAGCTTGTACAAAATACCGTCTAGTCGAAAGCGGGCATCACTGATGCGATTGGC
>CAUZSN010000260.1:0-2670 GCA_963582345.1 Planctomycetota bacterium | reverse complement strand
GTTGGAAAAAGAGGCGGCGGTGTTCGCCTGTTCGGGCACACAGTCGAATCAAATGGGAGTGCGGATTCACTGCTTACCTGGCGATGAACTCTTGATTTCAGAAGATGGGCATATCGCAAATTTCGAAGCAGGCGCTCCAGCAGCGTTAAGCGGCGTCACCTGCCGGACAGTTCCAAGTCGCTTCGGAATGATCGACGTTTCCGATTTGGTGGGAAAGGTTCGAGCCGATGACCAGCACCTTTGTCGCACGCGATTGGTCTGTCTAGAGAATACGACGAATGAGGGAGGTGGTCGAGCTTACCCGTTGCAGCAAATAGAACACGTCTGCCAGTGGGCCCACGATTTCGGATTAAAAACGCACTTGGACGGAGCCCGGCTGTTTAACGCTGTCGTCGCTACTGGACAATCTGTAGCGGATATCACTCGCGACTGCGATACCGTCTCGATCTGTTTTTCCAAAGGTCTGGGTTGTCCCATGGGGTCGATTCTTGTGGGATCGGCCGATGACATTCAAAAAGCACGTCGAGTGAGAAAGCTATTCGGCGGTGCGTTGCGTCAGGCAGGTATTGTGGCTGCGGCTGCCATCTACGCGCTCGAAAATCACGTCGACCGAATGGCAGTCGACCACGAAAACGCCCAAGCTTTCGCCGAGACGCTTGCGGAGATTCACGGTATTAACATTGATCCGGCCGACGTGGAAACGAATCTTGTCTTCTTCGAAGTGGAACCCGAATTAGGTAGCGCCAGCCAGTTGGTAGCCAAATGTTGGGAAAAAGGTCTAAAAATCGGTGATTCGGGATCGCATCGACTCCGCGCCTGCACCCACCTTGACGTCGGTCGCCACGAAGTGCTGCAAGCTGCTGAAATCATCAGTGAGTGTGTCGAAAGAGGCTTTCGCGAGGTTGTCAGTGCGAAAAGTAAACCTTTTGGACCATTCGTGCGCGGTTGAGTGTGCGAGGCACACATTGAAGTGATTCAACGGATATTCGGACGAAATTTTATCTGAAACGCGAGTAAGTCTGCACTGAATGTCGCAACCTGTTGGCATTCCATCGGATCAGTCGTATCTGTCATGATCCGGTTGATTAGTTTTCCCGGTTTGCGTTATGATGAATCGCACCAGAAAATTTCTGATGTCGTTACCTCATCGTTGCCTAACCAGACATCCAAGGTTTTAGGGAGAGCCGACATGGAAGTAACCGGCCCTGGATCGATTCAAGGTTCGACTCCGATTAAACAAACTCCGCAGACGCCCGAGATGCAACCGGCGACCGAATCGAAGTCCGCTTCGCCTTTGGATGAAGTTGAAATTTCTTCGGCGGGTAAGATGCTAGATTCTCTCGGCCAGTCTTCGAAAGTTCGTTCCGAGCGATTAGCTCAGATTAAATCCGAGATCGAAGCTGGAACGTACGAAACGCCGGAGAAACTTGAAGCTGCGCTGGAAAAACTACTTGTGGAATTCGATGTCGACGAAGGAAACGAACGCTAATTCATAATCCTGGAGAAATTGGTGAGCGAGCTTTCAGCAGTAGATGTCGCCGTCTCACCGGTCGAAAAATTCCGCGAATTTTTGGCCACCAAAGGCCAACGTCTGACACACGAACGGAAAACAATTGTTGACGCGGTCTTCGCAGACCACGAGCATTTTGACGCGGAACAGTTGGTCATTCGTCTGACACCGCGCAAAGACGGAACGCGAGTCAGCCGGTCTTCCGTGTACCGAACGTTAGCGCTGTTGGAAGAGGCGGGACTGTTGCGCAAAGTGGCCCGATCGAATGACCGCGACGTCTACGAGCACGACTATGGATACCCTCAGCACGATCACCTGATCTGCCAAAAGTGCCGTTCACTGATCGAATTTCGGAACGCATCGATTTCCAAGATATTGGAACAGATTGCCATCCAGCACGGATTCCGTCGTACCGCTCATCGTCTGGAAGTCTACGGAATTTGTGTCAAGTGTAATCGACCTCCGCAGCGCCGACATCAAAAACTCGATTTGTTGTAGACGGCGAATTTTAAACGCGAACAGAATGTGTCTGTTGGCGGGAATGACGAATTAACTTTCCGTATCCCGGCGTTTTCCAGGGATCGCATGGTATAATCGCAGCGTCCCCAACAACGCAGCAAGTGCTATGATGGCCGTTCCTGCCAGAATAACTAAGCTAACCCAATCACCAAATAGACGTCGTATGGAAAACGTGTTTGTCGGCTCCCATTGCCATAGCCACTTCCAACTGAACAGGACTATCACCGTGGCGACACTCAAGTACGGCCCATAGGGAACGATGGGTCGATCGAAAAATAACTTGGCGTTCATTGTCAGGACAATCCCACATAGTGGGGCAAGTAGAAACACGAAAATGACAGGTTGCCAGCCGATAAAGCTTCCAATCGTGGCCATCAACATCACGTCCCCGAATCCGAGTGATTCATGACCTAACACGAATGACGAGATTGCGCGAGCCAACCACATTACGGAGCCACCGGCGATCAATCCCGCGGCACTCCATGCCAGACCATGCCAGTGATAATTGTTGCCCAACCAGCCGGGAATGTACGGTCCCGCCAGTCCTTCAACTTGTTGATTCCAGTCCACCCAGACATGGATTAGTTGCAAATCTCCAGACAGCGCCGCGCCTATCAAGGCGATTACCATACCGGGTATGG
>CAUZSN010000259.1:0-2718 GCA_963582345.1 Planctomycetota bacterium | reverse complement strand
TCCGGACTGCTACAGCAGTGGCTATCATTTATCGTTAGCCTGGACGGGTAATTCAGATGGTGCGGGACATGCTATGGCGACATGGCTGGAAATTGTTGGTGCCGACTCCACTCGAACTGCTATGGAAGTTGCCAGTCGTTGCGTACAGCCGTCGCTCTGCTGGATCATTGCCGATGTTGATGGCCATATTGGAATGCAGACTTGTGGACGTTTTCCACAGAGAAAATCAGAACGTCGTACGCTGACACCGCTACCTGCTTGGGACGAGCAAAACCATTGGTCAGGTTTCGTGCCTGCTTCCCAATTTCCGTCGATCTATGATCCTCCCGAAGGGTTTGTGGCTACGGCCAATGAAGATCCGAGTGAACCGGGCGGTCCAAAATTGGTCATTCATCCGGTACCCGACTATCGCAAACGACGTATCGACGAGCGGCTACGACAGTTACACCGGGCGACCATCCAAGATATGCAACAGCTGCAGTACGATTTGGTCAGTGTTCACGCTCGTGACTTGTTAAACGCCTGGTTACCCCATATGCGCGACAGCGATGTCAAACGTCGCCTCATGAATTGGGATTATCGTTTTGACCCTGATAGTGTTGAGGCTTCCTTGTTTCAAAACTTGTATCGCAACGTGATGATGGAGGTATTTGGGCAGGAGACGGGTGTCGGTTGGCGGCGTATGTTGTATCTCTGTACGAGAGCCGGGTTTTCTACAATGGTCCTGACAGCGGCAGACAAAATACTGCAAAACCACAAGTCGTACTGGTGGCGTGATCGAGGAAAAGGAAACTTGATTCGCCGCGCTGCTGAAGCATTGGATGTGGAATCAGCTGTCCCCTGGTCGGAAATCAACAACTTCCATTTCACAGATCGTTTTTTTGGCAATCATCGAGTTGGTCGACTTTTGGGTTTCAATAGTCTTTCTCACCCCATGCCCGGATGTCATGCCACACCTTTCCAGGGCCATGTCATGCAGACTGCCAAGCGCGAAACGACGTTTTCCCCCTCCTATCATTTTGTGACGGATTTGAATACGGATCATGCCTGGACGAATCTTCCTGGTGGTCCGAGCGAAAGCCGATTTTCACGGTATTACAAGAGTGACGTCGATCTTTGGTTCCAAGGAAAGTACAAGCAGTTGAGTGTTCAAAGCGACTGAACGTTTCAAGAAACACGCCAGCCAATCGGCAGCGCTGCAATCGTTCGAGTTGCGCGTTGGATACTCCGACAGCACTCTCAACTTTGTGATGCACACTTTTTTGGGAATCCAGTGATTTCTGATCACTTGGTTGTGCTGAGTCCGTCGCTTCGGTAGCTTTGATCCAACAGTTCGATCGGGTGTTTTACTTGCATTCGGCGCTCTGCGCGGCGAACTTCTCGAGAGATTTGAAGAAGACATCCCGCATTGGCAGTCACAATCAATTCGGCGCCGGTGGACAGGATGTTGTTCATCTTTCGAGTTCCCAGACGCATTGCCATTTCCGGCTCGGTCAGATTGTATGTTCCCGCGGCTCCACAGCAGAGTTCCGATTCAGGTAGCTCCACTAATTCGAGGTCCGGAATTTGAGACAGCAGACGTCGTGGCGCATCACGAATTTTTTGAGCGTGTGTCAAGTGACAGGCGTCATGATACGTGGCTCGAAGCGGAATCGAACCTCGTGGACGTTCGATTCCCAGTTCATCAAGAAATTCACAGACATCCTTGACCTTGTCTGCCAGTTTGCCACGTTCCTCCTGACGATCGTCATTCCAGTGGTGCGCATATTCTTTTAACATCGATCCACACCCTGCCACGTTGACTACAATGGCGTCGAAATCATCTAAAGGGAAGGCGTCGATATTTTGATTTGAGAGGTGCTGTGCAGTGTGGCTGTCTCCAGAATGTAAATGAAGAGCACCGCAACACGTTTGAGATTCTGGGATGACCACATCGCAACCATTTCGTTGCAGAACCCTGGCGGTTGCCCAATGGGTGTCTCGGAACATCACGTCAGCAACACATCCACGAAACAGTGCCACACGAGCCCGTCGCCGACCTTCGGCTGGTAAGACCGTTGGGAGTCGGGGTGGCTGCCGTCGGAGAGTGGGTAACATGGTGACCAGTTGCTGCAAACGGGGTGATAACAGACGGTCCAATTTAAGACGACTGGCCAGTCGGGCCAGTCCTAGTTTTTGAGACCAACGAGCTGGTTTCAACGCAACGTTCATCAAACGTCGATTGGGAAGAATTTTAAACAGAATCCAACGATGAAACCAATCGGACGTTTTTGCGTTCGTTCCTCCCGACTCCTCCATTGCCGTGCGAAACGGCTCGATTAGCCGCCCGTATTGAACTCCCGAGGGACATGCTGTTTCACAAGCACGGCAATCCAGACATAATTCCAAGTGGCGGCGAACGTTGCCAGTCAGCTCGATACGTCCATCAGAGACGCTCCGCATCAGATGAATTCTGCCCCGAGGACTGTCATTTTCATTGCCGGTTTCGACATAGGTTGGGCAGGCAGACGTGCAAAGACCGCAATGAACGCAATCCAAGTATAACGAATAAGGAATTGTGCTGCCGATGGCCACTTGGTCGTTGTCATGTTCCATGTTGTTGTTCGGCCTTCAGCCTGTGCCTAAAGGGTTTTACATTACATCATTGGTTTTCCCGGACAAACAAACGTCCCGGATTCAAGATATTGTGTGGGTCAAACTGCCGCTTGATGTCTGACA
>CAUZSN010000258.1:0-2734 GCA_963582345.1 Planctomycetota bacterium | reverse complement strand
GTGCAGCTTCGCGAACAACTTGAATTGGATCAAAGGCTCGCCGCATTGGAGGATTTGGGAAATGGCAATCAGCAAATATCGTCTTTCGCGGCTGGAGAAGCAGCTGAGCCCCAGACCATCAACGACTAATCGACACGGGGGCACATTTGTCATTTACGATGCGAAAACAAACGAGGCGATTCACCGATATGCCATCCCTGGCGACGCACAGATTCGGATTCCAGACAACGGAAGAGGCCCCGTTTCGGGTCCTACTGGATTGGAACGTCGCGATTGAATGTGACTTTTCGAGCGGTCCACACCATCGATCGGTTAAGTCCGGGACAACGGATTTGATACAATCCATGTAAACGCAAGTCAATTTCGGGTAGCCGTCTGATCCACGGCGCACGGCCGACGCGGTGAGGTGGTCACCTACTTCCACATCCCGCGCCGGCTGCCCCGCCACGACGAAAGTAGGTGTCGCATGGACGATGCAACGTACAAGCAGTTCGAAGCTGCGGTTAGTGAAGGCAAAGTATGGCGCCAAGGCGGCTACATCTGGCAGCCCGAGGACTACACTAACCCAAGCAAGCTGCAGGATCTGTGTCTCGAGTGGAGAGCGAAATTCACGCAAGGCGTTTGGCCACGTGAGAACAAAAAGTGGACTTGGTTCAATCTGGATCATGTGATTTGGGGCGCCATGCGTCTGATGGAAGGTGTTGATATCCCACGCCAACCGACCATGGACGAGATACTGGATCAGCCCAAATTGATCTGCCAAACTCTCGATGAAGTGATTAGGTGGTGCCATGGCAACAGCCCCCCCGAGGCCAGCGACTCGGCGCAAGCGGACGTTCAGCCGAATCCCAGCGATAGACCAAAGGCCGACCCGGATGAAGTTAAAGAACAGATTGAACAAATGGTTGAACGTGGCGATCCGTACCCAGGTAGCTATGCAAAACTGGCGGACAAACTGAAGTGTTCTACTGGCCTGCTTTCGCGGATATTCAACGCCGAAGGAAACCTGCAACTGAAGGACTGGACTCGGAACAAGTCCGTATCTTCCCGGACCTATGAAAACACGGATGCGGACATTACGGACGACGACATTTTGCCAGATGATGAATTGGATGAGGTACTGATGTCGATTGAAAAACAACTTCCAACCGAAGATGAACGTAAGGAATTTCGCCAGAAAATTGAGCCTATGTCGCAGGATGAAAGGCGGAAATTGTGCCTGGTCTATCAAGACAAATTCGATGAAGATTAGCAGTGTTCATGTCACGGTTCATGAACGTTCATGAAGGGTTCCGTAGGGTGAGAGCAGTAGTTTTCACCCAAAAGGAAACCCAATGTCTACCGCTAATCGACTCTGCCGCACTGCGGGAGTAATCGCCCGAGAGCTGAACGAACCGCTACACCGCGTTCAGCACGTTCTGAATTCTCGGCACCACATCCAGCCCGTAGGTAGAGCTGGACGGCTACGTGTTTATTCTTCCTGCGCCGTAGCACAGGTTCGACACGAATTGAACGCAATCGACGCCCGGCGAGTGCCAAAGGAGGTCGACGATGCCAGCCAATGACGACCGCAGGCGCCGTACGACCCAGCCCAACAACGACCTCGAAGCCGTTTGTCCGGAGGAAATACGGCGGCTGCTGCTGACGTACAGACAAGCGTCCGTAGCGATGGCGCTTTCTGAACGGACCGTCTGGAACTTGGTTGCCAGCGGGAAACTGGCAAGTGTGCGGATTAACAGATCGGTGAGAATACCCGTCGCTGCCATCGAGGCATTCATCCAAGCTCAAATCGACGGGAGCAACGAGTGATGTCCACTTCGAGCCGAATTGACGACGCACTATCGTACAGCGCCCTCGGCCTTATGGTGTTGCCGCTGCACAGCATTTCAGACGGTATTTGCAGTTGCGACACGAGGAATTGCTCCAGTCCGGGTAAACATCCTCGAACACGCAACGGATTGAAGAACGCCACATCCGATTCGGCGACAATATTGTCGTTTTGGCAACGATGGCCGGATGCGAATGTAGGCATTAGAACGGGGCAAGAATCCGGCATTATCGCTCTAGATGTCGACCCAAGACATGGTGGAGACACAAGCCTGGCGGAATTGGAAACCAAATACGGCAGGCTCCCACAAACCATTGAATCAATCACCGGTGGCGGTGGTCAACACTTCATTTTCGTCCATCCTGGATCGCAACTCGGTAATCGTTCAAACATATTGCCAGGATTGGACCTGCGAGGCGATAACGGATATATCGTAGCGCCACGAAGCAACCACGCTTCAGGCGGCATATATCAATGGAGAGACGGGCATGGGCCGAGCGACTGTGGGGCGGTGGCTATCCCCAATTGGCTGCCAAACTTCATCACTTTCGACCAACGGCCTGATTCTACATGCGACATTCGACGCGACGACGATCGACATAATCGGGAATCGCTTTTGCGTCGCGCGCAAAAGTACTTAGAGCACGTTAAACCCGCTCCGGAGGGGAATCGAAACAACACTGCATTTAACGTCGCAGGGCATCTTGCCGCATTCGTGACCGAGGACGGTATTGGATTGGAGCAAAAAGAAATCCTTGATCTGGTACGTGCATGAAATCGTCGTAACACACTCCCGTTGGACGAAGTTGAGTTGGGGAAAACCGTCAATTCAGCGGCAAAAAACGGTACCCCTCGCCGGCCGCATTTAATCAATTCAACATGCCAAATGCCGTCGCGCCAAGGTTC
>CAUZSN010000257.1:0-2759 GCA_963582345.1 Planctomycetota bacterium | reverse complement strand
CGCAAAATGGCCGATCTGGCCAACGTCCCAATCAAGAATTTCCCCGCCCGTCGACATCTCACCACTGGGATTCCATTTCCGCGAGTATTCCAGTCCTACGCTGGTTGGATACATTCATCAGGCGATCCAATGTCCCGTCAGGGTACGCCGCATTCTGGCGGTTCTGGCGACCGCTCGAGCGCCGCATCGATCGCCTTGCACTTCGTCGCGACGACTGGTTGGTTGCTCGTGGTCACCTGCTGCGATTGGCCGATGACATGGCGGATTGGAGGCATGATCGATGAGCAGCGCAAATAAGCATAAGCATGCTAAATCCGGGTCCGCGAAATCATCAAAACTTACAAAACGGTTGGAGCGCGAGACGTTTCGCACTAATCGTGAAATGGACTTCTTCTCAGAAAAAGAATTGGTCACCCAGACGGGCCACAGTCGAGATGAGTGGCCATTGGTCATCCTGAAGGAGTTGATCGACAACTCTCTGGACGCCTGCGAAGAACGCGACATCCCCCCGTTTATCGAGGTCCAGGCCGAGGCCTCCGGGATCGCAGTAAAAGACAACGGCCCCGGGATTCCCGCGAGCACTATCAAATCTGCTTTGGATTTTCGGGTCCGCGTCTCCAGTCGTGAGGTTTATGTGGCGCCTGACCGCGGCGCACAAGGCAACGCATTGAAAACTTTGTTTCCGATGCCGTACGTGCTCGACCTGGACGGCGGAAGCATGACGGTAACGGCGTGCGGGATACAACACCTGATCGCCTGCCGGGCTGATGTGATATCCCAGCGGCCAGTTATCGACCGCGTTGAAACGCAAGTCCCAACCGCTGATGGCACCGAAGTCCGGTTGGACTGGTCGGAGCGGCGCGACAGTGAGGGAACACTTCTTTGGCCATTCGACGACGACTGCGACCCGACAGCCAACGAGAGCTACTGGCGGGACCTGACAATAAAGCAAAGGGCGTTATCCCTCCTGCAAGGCTTCGCTCTATTTAATCCGCATTTGACGATGGCCGTCAATTGGTTTGGGGTAGAGGTGAGATACGACGCCACGGATCCCACTTGGAAGAAGTGGAAACCAGATAAGCCCACGTCGCCACATTGGTACGGACTGCGACACCTCGAGCGCTTGGTTGCGGCTCACATTGCCAAGGACCGGGATCAACGCACGGATCGCACAATCGCCGATTTCATCAAACAATTCGACGGACTGACCGGCACGCAAAAACGCAAAGCTGTCATCGACCAAACCGGACTTTCGCGCGTCAATCTGTCGACGCTGGCGACGGATGACGGTTTGAACTCTTCCAAGATCAACGAATTACTATCGGCGATGAAAGAGCACACCAAAGTTGTCAAAGCAACGCGGCTGGGCATCATCGGGAAGGATCACCTCTCGGCGCGGTTTACCGAACTGGGATGCGACCCGAAACAGTTTGAATACTCTAAAAAGACAAGTCTCGATGAGGGGCTGCCATGCGTCTTGGAAGCGGCGTTCAGTTGGCGCGGCGATGAAGCGGAGGATCAGCGGCAGATTTTCACTGGCGCCAATTGGAGTTCGGCAATTAAGAATCCGTTTCGTTCGTTCGGTTCAACTGGTGAAGGGCTTGAGGCAACGCTGACAGAACTCAGAGCGGGCGCAGATGAACCAATCGTCTACGCACTTCATTTGGCACACCCGCGCATCGAATACACCGATCGCGGTAAGTCAGCCATTGTAATCGCTGATGGCGAGGATGGAGGTGAGGCATGAAGGCTTCAGACATTCAGGCAATTACGAAGGCAGTCACAAAGAAGTGGACAAAGCAGCGTAAGGCCGAGGAACGTAATTCAACGCGGCGATCCTACCGTAGCGAATACATGTACAGTGATCGTGTCAACCAAACCGATGTCGCATTCCAGGTGATTCCCGAGGCGTACGCCAAGGCAAGTGACAATGGACGTTTGCCGGCGCACGCTCGCCAGATTTTCTATGCGGCCCGCAAAGAGATTCAAGATCGGACAGGCCGTCCCCTCCAGTCAGTCTATTTTACACAAGCGTTGCTGCCGAAATTTATCAATGCCAATCAAGAGTTGACCGCGGGTTGGTGGGTCGTTTATGACGCTCGCGGGCATTTGATCGAACCGCACACAGACGAAACGATCCCGTTGGGGACATTAGCCGTGGATAAATATTTGAGATCAGTCTCGTCACGCAAGATCGATGACGAAGACGACGAGCCCGCCAAAGGATTTGAATTGCGCTATCCTACAAAAGGTCCAACAAACCGATTCAGTGCGGTTTTGTTTATTGAGAAGGAAGGATTCAATCCGCTATTTGAAGAGGTGAAATTGGCGGAGCGGTTTGACCTAGCGATCATGTCGACGAAGGGCCAATCGGTGGTGGCTGCTCGAAGGCTAGTCGATGAACTTTGCCATATTGGCGCGAAGGTTCCCGTTCTTGTGCTGCACGATTTAGACAAAGAGGGATTCTTGATTTCGCAAAATCTAACCTCAGTATCCCGATCGGCACGATGGAACGAACGAGTTCGGTACGAATTTACAAACACCATCGAATTCATTGACCTAGGGCTGCGTCTCAAGGATGTCGAGGCGTGGAATCTGGAATCAGAATCCGTTGGTTTCAAAGGCAGTTTTGAACGGGATAGCATCACGACACCAGCGGAACGGGAATTTCTGAAAAGTGGTCAGCGTGTGGAGCTAAACGCGTTCACATCCGCCGATTTTATCGCCTGGATCGAAGGCAAGTTAGAACAGCACGGCAT
>CAUZSN010000256.1:0-2785 GCA_963582345.1 Planctomycetota bacterium | reverse complement strand
TGTCGCCGTGTTGGTCGACGAATCAGCCAGCATGGGTCTTGAAGATCAGTATGCCGATTCGATCGTCCAAGAACAGGCGACCTTATTGGTCACCGAAGCCAAATTTAAGGGTTTGACTCGCCTGAATCTTGCGAAGGCCATATTGACGAGACAAGCGGGACGCTTTCTGAAACGGTTGCAAGATCAACACAAAGTGCGCCTGTATCGATTCGCGGATTCAGCCATCCATCTCGGCCGCGCAGAATACATTAATGGCGACCAGATTGACCAGTTGTTGCCTTTGTTGAATTCGCTGAAAGCGCACGGCGACCAGACTCGTCCCGGTCCGGCCGTGCGCAAGGTGCTGAACGATTTCCGCGGATCACCACCATCGGCGATTGTCATTCTGACCGATGGGATTGCTAGTACGACGGACGCCGATAAGTTGACCGTCGGTGCCGAGCTGGCGCTGAAGAAATTGGTACCGATTTTTACAGTCGGCATCGGTAGTGAAGAACCGGCTCGCGATCTGCAGCTTTATGATGTTCTAGTCGACGACGTAGTTTTCGTCAACGATCCAGTCACGTTCTCGGCTAAATTGAAAGGTTTCGGCTTCAAATCTCGAATTGTTACTGTGACTTTGAAGCAAGATGGTTCTAGCGAAATTCTTAGCAGCCAGCCAGTCAAAGTCGGTGCCGACGGCCAGTCGGTGAAGTTTGAACTCACCCACACGCCGAGTCAAAAAGGGGAATTTGATTTTTTGCTTTCAGTTTCGCCACAACCGAAAGAAATCGATCGTAGGAACAACTTGGAAACGCGGCACATCAGCGTGCGTGAGGGCAAGATTCGAGTTCTGCTGGCTGATTCGCTGCCGCGTTGGGAGTTTCGGGCACTAAAAACCTTGCTCGAGCGCGAAAGAACGATTCAGCTCCACACCGTTTTACAAGACGCTGATTCGGAATACGCCGATCAGGATAGGTCCGCTAAGACGCTGAAGGGCCGCTTTCCTGTCAAGCGAGACCAACTATTTGAGTACGACGTCATCATTTTTGGCGATCTGGATCCTAAGTATCTTAGCTATGGCATCTTTAAAAACTTGCGCGATTTTGTGCGCGATGCCGGAGGTGGATTGATCATTGTTGCTGGCGAACAACATAATCCGCATGCCTATCGAGGTACTCCGTTGGAAGTTGTGTTGCCGATTGACTTAAGTGCTGCCCGCAAACCGTCCTCCGGCCTGCCGATTCCAGATTCGTTTCAGCCCGAACTGACTCTGGCCGGCCGCAAAGCAACTAAAATCTTTCGTTTTGCCGAAACCGAACAGGACAGCCTAGCCGCATGGGGCAGTTTGCCAGGACTGTACTGGTTGTTCGAAGCACCAAAACGGAAAACGGGAGCAGTCGTCTTTGCCCAGCATCCAACCAGGACCGAAAGTGAGGGAAAACTTCCTGTTATCGTGTGGCAGCGATTCGGTGCAGGTAAAGTACTGTTTCATTGTACCGACGAGTTATGGCGGTGGCGTTTTCGGACGGGCGATTTTTATTACGGCCGGTATTGGATCCAGGCGATCCGTCACCTTAGCCGCTCGCGACTATTGGGGCAATCGCGGGATGCGAAACTAGCCACCGATCGTTTGGTATACCAACATGGCGAGACGGTGCAGTTTCGGATGAAGTTTTTTGACGAGCGGCACGTGCCGCTCGAAAAAGATGGAGTTACAGTTAAGGTTGAATGTCGAGACGACGTTGGCCAGAACATCAAACTGACGCGAGTACCCGAAGTGCCGACGGTGTTTGAAGGACAGTTTCAGCCAGCGTCGAAAGGTTCGTTCCATGCGTTTGTCACGATACCATCGTTCAAGCAGTCACCGCCGTCCACCGATTTTCGAGTCAAAACGTTCCGTCGTGAATTGCAGAATAGAAGCCTTGACCGTGCGGAGTTGACTCAAACCGCGAAAGTTACGCACGGAAGATTCTACACCATAGCGAATGCCAGCCACCTGCCGGACGACATCCCCCGCGGTCAACCAGTGTTACTGGAAACGGTCGCCCTAATTCCATTGTGGAACCGTTGGGAAGCAATGGTCGTATTCGCAATTCTGTTACTTGGAGAATGGCTTTTGCGGAAGCGTTTCCGACTGATATGATGAGCAAGAATCGTCAATTCAAGTAGGGTTGACTTTCATGACGGAGCTATTAAAAAATCGTCTGCGCCATGTTCGGCAGCGAGTCCGCAAGACGCTGTGGTTGCACGGAATGAGCTGGCTGGTGGCCGTAGTTTTCTCGGCGGTCTTCGTGGTGGGTTTTGTAGACTGGCTAGTGCATTTGGACGATCCAAGAGTTCGTTTGATTCTAGCCCTGGTAATTGTGGGGCTCGGAAGTTTAATTTCCTGGCGCTTTTTGATTGCCCCCTTGCTGGTTTCGCTGTCAGACGTCGAACTAGCCTCGAAAGTCGAACAGAGGTTTCCAGGATTCAGAGACAGTCTTTCCAGCACGGTCGAGTTTTTGCAGAACGAAACAGATCCTCGCTCGGGGTCTCCGGATTTGCAGCAGTGCGTGATTGAGGGGACATTAACAGAGCTGGATCGTGTTGATGTCGTCGACGTCGTAGAAACTCGTAACGTGTTACGGATGGTGGCAATTGCCGTATGCGTTTGCCTCGTCATGGCCATCGTAATTTCTCTGAATCGTGTCGAGGCCGAAATGGCTGTGAATCGTTTGGTGTTTCCGTTTGCCGAGAATCCCTGGCCGAAGACAATTCATCTTCGATTGGTCGATGCGCGGATGGAACCAATCACCGTTCGACT
>CAUZSN010000255.1:0-2791 GCA_963582345.1 Planctomycetota bacterium | reverse complement strand
TCCCGATTTCGTAAATCTTTCTATGTAACGATTGTGACGGGTGATCGCCCCATTCCACTACCAGGTACTTCGGTGGGTGGCGAGCTAAGTTTTTTGATTCGTGGTCAACGCAGTCCAACGGTTGGTTTCCTTTTTCTACTGTCGCGATTGCAGTTTTTGCGTAATGAGCAATCCAACGTTCGACGTTTGGAGCGCCGTGGCAGGGAGTTGGAGGTGCTTTCCGAAGCAGGTCGCGCAACCGTGTTGGATGTTACTCAGTTGCAGAGTAGCCTGGCACTGGCTCGCTCACAGGCTTTGTCAAAAAAAAGAAATTATTACAACCAACTCGATCAATTCAAAGTTCAGCTCGGCCTTCCACCCGACCTGGAGCTTGAATTGGATGATTCGATGTTGCAGCCGTTTCAATTCATCGATCCGCGCCTGACAGAGTTAGAATTTGATGTCCGTTCCCTCGTCGTGCCGATCCCCACACTTAACCAAGACCACTCATCCCGGCCGTTACGACAGGTGGTGGAGCAACTTCCAACCTTTTTTCAAGATGTCCATGCTGTGTTCGAACAATTGCGAGTAGAGTTTTCCCAGATGGATCGAGTCGTTTCAAACCGATTGAAACGACTCACCTCCGACGAGGCTCTAGGGCTGCGTCAGACGGTTGCCGCAGAACATCAGCGCTACGACGAACTACTGCAGCGGTTCTCCAATCTCCGGGCGCAAATGGAGCTCCTGGTGAGGGCAGACGACTCCGGGGAGTTGCCTCCCGAAGAACAGGCTCAGCGGGTGATGAAAATTTCTGAAGTGCGTGAGACTGTGCTGACAATTGTGCGGGAAATCCGGACATTGCAGATTGCCGTTCGTGTCCACGCGATTACGATTCGACCTGTTGATATGACCGTCAAGGATGCGGTCGCACTTGCCATAGACAGCCGGCTTGATCTAATGAACCAGCGAGCGTTTGTCATGGACTCGAGACGTCACATGGAGGTTGCTGCGAACCGATTACAAGCCGTGATGGATGTGGTCGCCGAAGGAAGCGTCAATACGCCTTCCGAAACAAACAATAGCAAACCGTTCAATTTTCGGGCAGACCAGAGCGAATTTCGCGCCGGTGTGCGATTTAAAACACCCCTTGATCGGCGACGTGAACGGAACGATTTCCGTACCGCACAAATCTCCTTTCAACGTGCTCATCGCAACTATATGTCAGGAGAGGATCAGGTAAAACTAGATGTTCGTCGACAATTTCGTGAATTACAGAAAGAGAGTCAGACATTCGAGATCGGTCGGCGAGCTCTCTTGATAGCCGCACGCGAGCTGGATCAGGCGGTCGAGTTTAGTGAACGCCCCGCGCCCGCCGGACAGTCCTCGTCAGCACAGGGGTTGAACATCTCGCGTGCCCTAGAAAATGTTGTTGATGCCCAAGACGAACTGATCGATAGCTGGGTCGATTATGAGTCGGCCCGACTGTCGCTCTATCGTGACATGGGAATCATGCAGATCGACCCATCGGGGGTGTGGTCAAACGACCCGGCATCACAGGCAGAACTGCTGAGGACACCACCGGCGAAAGTGACTGAGCGACTACCACCGCCGGAGGGTTTGGTGCCATTGAAGACTTTTAACAACCTTACTCCACCTTAACCAACGGTAGATATGGATTGACAACGACACGCGTACCTTGTTCGATACCCTCCTTAACTTCCGTGTACTCACCAACCTCCAATCCGGCTACGATGTCGCGTTTCTTGTATCCCGTGGCGGTGTCGATGATGCAGTAGCTATCGTTTCCATCACGTACGATGGCATTGGCAGGAACATACAGTACATTCTTTAGGCGGACGCTCAGTTCGACGATTGCGGTGCGTTGGATAAGGAGATGGGGAAGTACCTGGGGTTCGATTTCTACAATCATTTGTGGCGGTTGCTCGCTCTCGAGTTGTGTTTGCAAGGATGCATCGGTGACGTTTGCCTGTACGATTTCCCGGCGAGCATCGACGGTTGGAATGGGGCGAATTCGGATTGGGACCGAACCGTCCAGCAAAGATTCCATCATCAAGCTCCGATGTAAGCGAATGTTGGCCCGCATTGGCTCGGGTTTGGAAACAAACAGTAAAATTTGATTTTTGCGGACGGGAGCTCCGTCTCGGATCGTTGACTTCGAATGGTCCGATTCGTGTTGGGCAAGTACGATTGTTCCGGCATGCGGCGCACGAATGGTGCAGTGAGCAATCTGCTGTTCGATTTCCGAAAACGCTCGTCGATACACATCAAGTTCAATTTGAAGAATACGAGATGCGGCGGTTAATTGTGAACGTTCTGCATTAGCAATCTGCTTTTGACGATCGATCTCTTCTTCAGCTGCTTGAACTCTCGCCTGCAGTTCGGCCATTTGGCGGCGACGTGTAAACACCTTCAAATGATGTAGCTGGTCCTGCGCGAGTTCTAACTCGCTTTGCTTTTCCTTGCAAGCGAGCCGGTCCGACATTAATTCGGTTTTTGTAATGTATCCCTTTCGGGTCACGCGTTCGGACCACGTCACGCGTCGTTGGCATACATCGAGTTCCATTTGCAATTTTGCAATCCGGCTTTCGATTGTCTCTCGCGCTTGGACATAATCGCCCGAGCGATATTCGTCGAGCTGAAGTTGGGCAATTTTCAAGACTTTTTGCGTCAAATCCATTTTTCGGTTTGCTTCGACAGCATGCTCGCTGAGACGCAATTCCGATTCCTGGATCGTCTGGACAGCCTGCTGGACCGAACTCGCATACTCAACGTACTTGCGATGGAGCGGCGG
>CAUZSN010000254.1:0-2821 GCA_963582345.1 Planctomycetota bacterium | reverse complement strand
ACGGGTTTATCCCCTCGGACGGCGACATGTTTGAAATCGTAACCGCCACGGACGTGCAGAACATGTTTGCTGTCGAAAACTTCCCGACGCTTGCTGGGCTCGATTGGAACATTAGCTACGGCGCCACGAATGTGGTGTTAGCTGTCGTGTCTGCTGGTGGGATTCTCGGAGATTTTGATGGCGATGGCGACGTCGACGGAGCCGACTTCCTCGAATGGCAACGGACCGACGGCACGGTCACTGGTTTGACGGACTGGCAAACCAATTACGGCAGGGTTGTGCCACCGCTTGCGGCATCGAGCGTCGTACCCGAACCATCAAGTACCATGCTGCTGTTGAGCCTGCTAGCTTCAGTCTTTGCCTGTGATTGGTCGAAAATGAAAGGTCCGACAAGACTTTGAACCATTCGTCTGTTGATTTCTCAACTCAGCTATCCTGCTTCAGTTGCCCACAGTGGAGGTGGCACTCCGTGACACCGGATCTAGAGCGCTTCACATTCGAGTGTTCCGCATTTGCCCTTGAGCAATTCCTGAGGAAACATAGCCACGTTTGTAACCCTGGACGGCCAACGGTCGCAACCAAAATTTTGAACAGAAGAAAACAAAGGCAACGAAGATATGTTATGCGTTGTGTCGCTTTTTCTTCGTTTCCTTCGTTACCTTCTGTAAGAAGTTTTCGCTGGATGCGAAGATTTGAATCGTTTGTAACACGGATTAAACACTGAATTTAAAAACCGCCACGTTAAAACCGTGTTTCGTCCGTGTTCAATCCGTGGCTAATTATTTTTTGGTTGCGGCATTGTGCCGCGCTGTGATTAATCTGTGCTGAATCCGTGGCTTTCTGGCTGCCCAACTAGAGGAATTGCTCGCACGAAACCGGAATACTCAAGAGTGAAGTGCTTTAGTGTTGGCCACTGGTTCGCCCACTAGATGTCCCGCCGCGGAGCGCTCGAACAATCAACGCAGAGCAACCTGCCGACAAGACTTGTCCCCATTGTCTGCGGCGTGCGCTCTTGTGTCCCGTCCGCCGTGCACATTGTGGGCAAACCGCTGCCGCTGTTGATCAACCTCCTGGGGCGCATCCGCAGAGGTGGGGGTTGTTTGACTCGGTCACTGAGAAGAAGTTAGCGATAGTATCTGGCCGTCGGCGAGAATGGCTGTTCTTAGTTTGGGGTAGTTGATAGCTTGGATGGTAGTCTGTTGATCAATCTTCTGGCAAGCGGCAGTGGCCGCAGATTGAGAAAGCATCATAAAAGTCGGTTCCATTCGGATCGATCCGAACGCTACGTGGCTGGCAGATACGGCGAAGGTTACCAGGAGGTTGGTGCATTCACCCGATTTAGGAACAATGGCATCGTAGCCGATACCGTACGGCTTTACGCGGACGCTGGCCGGGCTTTTGCCTTCGCGAAAAACCAGATCGTGGTAGGCGATCCTTTGGATTTCGTGAATATCGAGTCCGTAGGAAGCCATGGCGACTGGCTTTTCTGCAGTGAGCTTTCCTGTGCAGTGGTTTTCATTCATGACCAAGTCAGACACCATTCGCCGTGCTTCGCGAACGTAGATTTGGTAGGGCCAGCCTCCATTGTCTACAAACTCGTCTTTACAGAGGCCAAACTCGCGTATCTGATTCTGTAGTTTTTCCGGCACTACTCGATCATTGGCCAGAAAGTAGAGTAGACCGCGATGATAGTCGCGTTGGTAGTCGTAGAGTTCCTGTCGGCGATCCCAGTCCGCGTCGGGCCAATCCCAACTCAGGCCGGGGATGTTTGATCCAAAAGTGGCCGTGTTGAAGTCCCATTTGTCGTTTACCAGTCGATCCAATTTGGTGAACCAGCGAATATCGATATCGTCACCCTGCAGTAGACAGGCTTGGATGAAACGTCGCTGTATTTCGTAGTTCCACGGATCATAAGTGGCCGGCTTGGTGATCGGAATACGGTTTGTCGGATTGTCGGTCATGCAGAGGCGGAAGCAGTAGGCCTGCACACCCGGCGCCTGCTGCCCGTTTTGCTCTCTCTTGTACGGTTTTATTGTTGGCAAGAGACCGCTGCTGTTGTCGGTCGGGTCGATGTAGGGCGATATCGGTATATCCCGATCCCAGATGCCTTTGCGATCGGCTCGACGACCGTTTTCACCGGGAACGCCCCAGTAAATGGATGGTTTGTATTTTTTCAGACTGAAGCCGTTGCCGGTTTCGTTGTATTTCGAATTCGCTTCGCGAGTCGTGGTGTAACTGACACCCACACGAGCCATGAGGTCGCCTTCGTAAGTCGCGTCGATGAATACCTTTGCCCGAAAAGTTGTACCATCGATCATCGTGATGGAAGTGATTCTCGCTCCGTCCTTCTTAGCAGAGACGATCTTCTTGTCAAAAAATAAATCGATGTTGCTCGCTTCAACATGCTCCAAGAATAGTTTCTCTGCACCGCTCGGTTCGATCACGAAATCACCACCTGTATGGGCAAAGTAATTCTCGAATGTGAGTTCCTTGCCATACCGGGCTGCTAGCTTGGCAAAAAATTCGCGTGCGATGCCACCGATGGTGGCAGGATTGCCTACGTCAAGCGCGCTTAGGCCACTGGACGTCATACCACCGACGTGGTGATAAGGTTCGAGCAGCACGACCGACTTGCTCATGCGATCAGCCTGCAGAGCTGCCACGACGCCGCCCGATGTTGCACCGTAGACACAGATGTCATAATCCTTAGCTCGAAGTTGAGAAACGAGCAGGAAGGGCAGGAGGGCGAGGATGAGATTGCTGTTCATCATCTGGCACCGCGGATAACTTGTCCGGTTCTGTTGTCAGGTGCTCTAGGAAT
>CAUZSN010000253.1:0-2827 GCA_963582345.1 Planctomycetota bacterium | reverse complement strand
TCCGCGTCGGTCGTTACGGGCCGTATCTGCAGAAGCAGGGAAATGACGAGGACGGAGTCGTAACGGTGTCGATTCCCGATGATGTGGCCCCTGCCGACATTACAAACGAAGTGGCCGAAAAACTGATCGAATTGAAGCAGCAAGGTCCACAGTCGTTGGGCATGCATCCCGAAGAAGGGTTACCGATATTTGTGTTGACCGGGCCGTTTGGACCATATCTACAATTAGGTGAAGTGACAGACGAGTCTCCTAAGCCGAAACGCGTGAGTATTCCGAAAAACATCGATTTTGAAAGTGTCGACCGGAACACCGCCATTGCGCTGCTGCATTTGCCAAGAACTGTGGGTCAGCATCCGGAGACGGGCAAAGTCGTCAAAGCCGGCATCGGTCGCTTCGGTCCGTATGTGATGCACAATAAAGTCTATAAGTCACTGGGCAAGGACCATGACGTATTGACGGTTGAACTTGAGACTGCCGTGGAATTGTTAAAAATGGCACGCAGTCGAGTCGCTCCGACGCCAATTAAAGACCTCGGCACACACCCGGACGATGGCGAGCGGGTCGCCATCTACGACGGTCGTTACGGCCCGTACGTGAAGCACGGGAAAGTTAACGCTACGATTTCCAAAGACCGCGAAATCGATCAGGTGACGCTAGAAGAGGCCTTGGTATGGATTGCTGAAAAATCGGAAAAAAAACCCCGCGGTCGTCGGGCAAAGACCGCAGCGTCGACGAAAAATAAGTCGGCCGGCACGAAGAAAAAACGTGCGAGCAAGAAATCAACATCGGCCACAAATTCCACTCGTGGCTCCGAAACAAAGAAGCCCAGTGCCACCCCCAAGTCCAAAAGCAAAGTAAACACGAAATCTGATGTATGTAAAAAATGCGGCAAGCCGTTGAACGTTGTGGGGCATTGCACTAATCGAAACTGTGAGAGGGGGGGCGCCGTTCCCGAGCCGCCAACTGCCGAGGCGAAATCGTCTTGATCTTCGACCAGGACTCTTTATGTGCGACGTCCACTTTAGTGTACTCTGTCGCTCAGGCCGAATAGACCAGCCAACTTGCTACGCTTCTTGATGGAGCATAACGTGTGTGTCCGGTTCAGACGTGATGGGACGAAAGCCTTCTGAGCCTCGGCCCGAACTTGCTCGTCGGCATCATTCAGACCATATACCAAGGCTGCCATCATTTCGGGATTATAGACGCAACTGAACCTGTTACCCAGATTGTCGATCGCTTTGGCGTGATCTTTTGCGTAGCAGGCTGTCTGTGATTTGTAGATCAACTCAGCGATCTCACAGGGATCCGCATTGCAGCAACGATTTGTCTTGTCACACGGATCGCCGCTGCTCTTCTTCGCATCAGAGCAACTCTTACTCGGCTTGCTGCACTTGGGCGCAGCTGGTTTACAGCAAGACTTGCGCGGCTTGCAGCATGACTTAGGTGCTTGGGAACAGTTTTGTGATTTTCTGCAGGGTCGACAGCACGGCGTCTTCTTGTTCGACACCTTTGCTTCCTCTTCGGCATTCCCAGTCACATTCGATCTATTCTTCAAACCGGCCTGCAATTTTTTCAACTGACGTTTCAACTCTTGCAGTTGAGTCGAGCTTCTCATTTCCTGCAACAACTGGGTCTCACGTTGTAAGTCCTGCGATTGTTGTTGTGCCTGGGCCATCTGATCAATCTGCCGCTGCATGCGGATCAGCAGCATGTCGTGTGGATCCGTTGTCTGAGATGTTGGCACCGTGCGAATCAGCGTTGTGCGGTTGGGGTTGTGAGCACCGACATGATTTCGCGAGCCAAGTTCACGAGTCCGACTATCAGTTGCAACAATTGGTTCGAGTTTGATTCTTGGCTGCGAGCTGATGCGACTGGACAGCCAATTCTTAGCTGATTTGCACTGGTTCGGACTAGTAGCGAGTTGCTCGTCGTTTCGACTGGTGGAAGTGCCATCCAATTCTGTGTGCCGTTTGGGCGGCTGGTGAGCAATTGCAGTGCCCGGATCGATTTCTCGTTGCCAGTCGGTGGAAACGTTGGCCTGAGATAACTGGACCAACCATGGGGGAGAATCAGATTCTTGGGTTCCTAATGCGGCCAACGCAAACGTTAGCATAGCTCCAGAACCAAACAGCGATGTGCGGAACGCCGCACGAAGCGGTATGTTCATAACCCCTCCGGTCATCCACGACTGTGCCGGTTGCCGCTAACAACTTGCCAGTTATTCTTCGGACGAACCGCCGGCAACCGCTTTGATCAGCAATGGAAGCCAGAAGAACATTCCGACAACTAGCAGCCATCCCAGGGTGGCCGTCTTCTTCCAGCTTGTTTTCGTTTCGCAAATCAGTTGACTAAGCAGTCCTCGCACATCTGTTGTCTGGTAAATCGCTTGCAAGATTGTCAAAGTCTATTGGTCTGCCTTGGTTTGGGCGATGTCGCGCGCGGTAAGGCCTACGAAATTCCACCTTGTGCTTTGTTCTTTATCGGCAAGTCGCTGGTTTTAACTGGCGTTGTTTTCGTCAGGATCGGGCGCTTCGGTATGACAGATGTAAACAGAAGAGGTCATTTTATCATTCAGTTTCCCAATTCCTGTTCATCTTCACGCAACAGCGATAGATTTTCGATGGTGAACAGTCGTTCTTGGCTCTCCAATCCTTTCAAGAATGGTGCAATGCCGTGAATCGATTGCATTAGGAAAACACGCGGCCGAGATTTCTCCCATCAGCTGCTCGACCAAACCGTAGGCAACGGCTCACTGAACCACGTCAGTGCTCGTACCGATGGAACTCGCAATCGACATCAATAGCACCGAACCGGCGATTGCTGTAAT
>CAUZSN010000252.1:0-2850 GCA_963582345.1 Planctomycetota bacterium | reverse complement strand
TGCGGGACATTGAAATCTGCATAAACCTTGATGGCGCCCAAACTTCCACGCCGCCGGCTGACTGTGTCCACTGATGCTGATAGGGATTTCAATCAATCTCCACGCCACCATCCTGCACTTGCTGGGACAGGACCACGAGCGTTTGACATACCGCTATACAGGTCGAACATTCAGACGCGTCGATGTACACGATGACGTAGTGGCGTCAATCATTGTTTGAAACGGGACTGGAGATGCCGAACGGTTGAAAGATTCCGAAAATCCATGTGGCAACAGTCTGCGGCGCTGCGAATTCGTCGCATGGAATTCAGAGCTTCGCCATACGTTACTCGCAGACTGGCAGCCTGGTGGACATGCGACAGGAACCGTCAATGCGGCTTGGCAACTGTCCTGGATTCTGGACCAGCGCCATGCTGCGCTGCTAATTTCAAGGGATAGATATGGAATAGTTGACAGGTCCCGGATGCAATGGGCAGTCTCAAAAACGGGTGGGACTTGGGGCGGCGAACCCATTACGTGGCGCTTAGTGGATGAAGCAACCGTCACCCGATTACGCTAGCGGACGTTTCCAGTTATCGGACCGACCAGAGAACCTGCTGGTTCGTGGCTGGTGAGATGGTCGATCCTGGTCAGCGCGAATTTCGTGGCAGGCGGCAAGGGGCCACCAGACATAACAATCCTACGGCTGTCAACAGCCATGTCCCCGGTTCCGGCACGGCAGAGGTTGCCGTCAGACTGTTGCCGGGCGAGATGATGCCGCCCTCATTGTTCACATCGCCGCTGACAGTCCCGTTTCCGGAGACCGTGCCTTCTTGGATAATGACCGCGCCACCTCCCGTCAACAAGTCGTTGCGGATGGACATCTCACCGGTGCCCGTTTTGGTAAGCGTGTTGCCGTTTAGATTCAACGCGTTATTGAATGTCAATGTTGAATCACTGGCGATGGTGGCGGTCGTATCGTTGTGCAGGCCGACGAGCGCCTGAAACTGGTGGTTTCCCTGAACACTAATCGACGGGTTCAGTGGGGAAGCGTCCGTCGTCGCTGCCAGATTCACGCTGCCTAAGCCGGCAATATTATAGGTCTGAGAGTGATTAAACTGAATTTCGTTGACCGTCACCGCGGTGTTCGTATAGACGGTCTGTCCCGACGTGATCTTGTCGCCAAAAATGGCTGCGCTCGCGTTTGTCAGGGGCGCCCCGTTGGGAGACCAGTTGACCCCTTTAGTCCACTCACCGGATCCATCCACGTCCCAGGTGCGTTCTATGGTCGGCGCGACGAATACCATACCGTACTTACTCAACAAATAGTTCTCGACGGTCAGACGATCCAACTCGCCCAGTGCCGAGTCATACACGATGACCTCCCCGATGTCGCCGGTGTAGTGTGCTTCCACAGCGCCGGGTGGACCGATCGCGCCGACCGTATATTTGGTACCCGGCGCGTCCGGTACAACGACTCCCTCTGGGGTATTGTCGATATTTAGCACACCATCGACCCGTAGCTCCATAATTTCTTTATTGGCGCCTTGCGAATTGGTGCCGAAATACGTGGCCGACGCGACGTGGGCGTCGGGACCAGACGTATCGCCCGTGTCGGCCGCGTTGAGGTAGAACATGCCAGCGGTGTTGCCCATGCGTGCGTTAAGAAACCCACCACCCATCCATATATCCCACTGCACGGTGGAGCCACCGGCGTATTGCGAAAACAACCTCCCCCCGCCCTCCGCTGCACCGTACACTAAAAAGGTTGTAATGTCCGCCATTGGATTAAGTTCGAGGGAGGGGCCGTGCAAAGCATCACCCCCCATGGCGGAAAAATGAACGGTCTGGTTACCGTTTATCGGGACCCCGTATGAGGTATTGCCTGACCCTTCGTCGACGTGAAACGCGTTCGGCGACGAGTCTAACCAGGCGTTGGGTCCGTCATCAAAATCTTCGCCTTTTAACCACAATAGTAAGCCAGCGATAGAATCGGGATCCTGTGCGTTGGCCGGCGCCGAAATCACAGAGAAAGCACACAGGAAAACGATACCCAAAGCCGTCCACGTCTTCATATTCATTGTGTTCTCCTTTAAAGGCCGCAGCCCTTGCCAAAAGGTCAACGAACAAAACCCTCGTTCGCAGCGACACCACACACGATTGAGGGTAGCAACGCACCCCGGTTTGTTCTGTTGCTCACGAGTGCATGAACAAACCAATAGATTACTGCAGAAACGCCCGTACTCAGTAAGTGTACTTAATTCATCCCTGCTGTCAATAAGTTGACATGAAGTTCCTAGGAGTAAATGCCAAAATTCGCCGAGCTGGTGGACCGAATAACCATAGTCCGCTTGTTGGGCCACACTCACTCGCTGCGAGAATTGTCGTCGAGTTTGTGGACTTTCCGTCCTCTTTTTTGCGAACCCACACATGTGCTCATCAACGTTCCGCTGCTGGACACTGACAACCTGACTCTTTGCTTTAGTATTCGCGTACGGGAGCTCAGACGGACATACTGATCGTGATTTCAATCCCTACTACCCGTTAAATCCAGCCAACAGCCACCTGGGAACGAAAGTTACAATTCCGAATTAACAATTCAAAAGAGAAACTGGTAAACAGCGTTACTACCAACGCCGCAATACTTAGGCTGGACAGTTACACTTCAAAACGAAACGCAAATGTCTGGCGGCCCTCGGAACCGATTCTGAAAAGATCAAATCCTGCATCACTTGGAATGCCACAAACTCAACACTCAGAAACATTTTCGGAACTCTAAAGTCACGAAGTGGCGCTGTTTAACTAACGACCGGTATCATCTGTTTGCTTTGCGAAGTACTCGTGGATATTCTCGGGGAAACTCAACGCTTG
>CAUZSN010000251.1:0-2867 GCA_963582345.1 Planctomycetota bacterium | reverse complement strand
AGGGCCTGGCTCATTTACCAGCTACTTGATGACTCAAGCTGCGTCCTCGGGCCTCGAAATGGCATCACTAGTCGCTGAGATTCCGGGCTACTTGCACGGCACAAATCTACTTAGCATCGAAGCCGTCACACGTCGGCTTGCAAAAATTTTGCAACTGCCTTTGGATCTTGATTCTCTGCGCAGCGCCGGAACCCAATGGGAGTTGCAAGTCACTAGCGCTATCGAAAAAAACGAAGAGTTAGCGGAAAAGGTTCGAGAACTGGAAGAACAATACGACAACGACCTGCTCGAGCTAAACGCAGAAAACCTATAGTTGACTCAGTGCTACTCGACGAATAAGTCACGCGACTGGGCTGCCAACAATCAAGATTTTTCCAGTACCAGTGAGTTGACTTATGGCGTATTATGAATTGACAGAATTCAGCTAATCGAACTAGGCGGCCTGGAAAGGCCGTTCTACGGCTGATTTTTCCAGACGGCTAAAGGATCACAAAAGAAAATAAGGCTGACTATGGAACGCTGTTCCAATTGTGGTCAATCGCTGAACAGTCTCTATGAGCACTGTTCAAACTGCGGATTGATGGTCGAAGACAACGCACTTGATCCAGACGATATTGCGGTGCCGCGTCTGGTCCGCGTCGCGCGCTTCACAAACGCAGCTGAGGTCGGATATTTCACTCATGAGTTAATGCAACGCGAATCAATCCATGCGATGATCTCGGTAGAAGAGGACTTCGACGCCCTGAGTGGTTCCTGGTCAAATTTTTTTTATGTGTCCGTACCAGAATCGGTTGCCGAGCTGACAGCAATCTCGTTAAAAAACCTCGTCGAAGTCACGGATACCGAACAATTGGACGGGATCGAGGATGCAGGCGACTTCGTAGCCTACGATTGTACGGACGAAGCTGATACATGTCGCGAAATAGCATCCGATTCATTTGAAACATCCAATGATCCATATTCGTCGGAACGATTCGACTGCCGGCCAGATGAATTTCCGGGTGGTGTCGTCGAGAGATCCAACGTGAACTGGGTCTCAATCGTGTTAACCATTGCGGCTGGTTCTGTCATCTTTTGGATGGTCCGAAAACTGAACGAGCAACCGAATATGGCCGTTCTTGTGTCCCCGGCCGGACAACAACGGGCTTTATGGGACCATGTTTCTCGCGGGCCAGGTCCCTGGGTGCAGCAATTGGGCAACGGAACAGGCATTCGTGAACTTCACGCAGACCACGACCGTGAGTTGGTAATAATTCGCGAGGACACAGACGGTGACGGAACCTTCGAGAAGGAAGTGTCGTACCGTCGCTAAACGCTCAGCCATTAGGCTCGTTGCAATACAGAGTCGTCAATCTTTGTGGTCTATTGTTTTACCAGCGTGATACTGAACACGAATTGTTTTGCGCCGCGGTCTCTTGTCCAACAGTTGGAAAAAAACATGGAAAAACGGACGATTGCAGAAGTGGATGTTGCGGGCCAAACTGTGCTGATGAGAGTCGACTTCAATGTGCCCCTGAATGATCGGCTCGAAATTACTGACGATTGGCGCATTCGTATGGCACTGCCGTCGATCAAGTCTGTCCTTGATCGTTGTGGACGAGTGATTTTGATTAGCCACCTTGGCCGGCCGAAAGGTGACGCAAGCAATGCTAAATTCAGCCTGCAGTCTGTTGTCGTACGACTTCGCGAATTGCTGGGAAAGAATGTTATTTTTTCCAGCGATACAGAGGGCAACGACGCCAAGGCTAATGCCGCACAACTTGCCGATGGCGAAGTGCTTGTGCTGGAAAACTTGCGTTTCAATCAAGGCGAAAAAATGGGGTGCAGCGCATTTGCCGAGTCGCTAGCTGGCATGGCGGACATCTACTGCAATGAGGCCTTTGGCTCATGCCACCGCACAGATGCCTCCATGTTCGCAGTCCCGCAGGCGATGGGAAACAAACCCAAAGTCGTTGGTCTACTGGTTGCCAAAGAAATTCAATATTTTTCTGAGTTGATCGAGAATCCAGAACGCCCATTTGTTGCGATTCTCGGCGGCGCCAAGGTTTCGGACAAGATCAATGTCATCCAAAATCTTCTGCATATTTGCGACAAAGTGTTGATCGGCGGAGCGATGGCGTATACGTTTGCTTTAGCCCAGGGCGGTCAAGTGGGTAATAGCCTGGTCGAATCGGACAAAGTAGACTTGGCGCAGGACCTGATCTCATCCGGAGGCGAAAAAATGGTCTTGCCGATCGACTCTCACTGCGGAGACAAATTTAGCGTGGACTGCAGTAAACAGGTCGTCACCTTCGGAAAAATCCCCGACGGATTCGTAGGCCTTGACATCGGACCGCAAACTACTGAAACGTATGTTGGCATTATCAAGAATGCAAAAACGATTGTTTGGAACGGGCCGATGGGCGTCTTCGAAATGCCACCCTTCGACGCAGGAACCCGAGCAATCGCGTTGGCGATTTCTGAATGCGACAATACCAGTGTCATCGGCGGTGGCGACAGCGCCGCAGCCATCCAACAGTTCGGATTTTCTGAGACGGTTTCGCACATCAGCACTGGCGGCGGCGCGAGCTTGGCAATGTTGGAAGGGAAAACGTTCCAGGCCATTGAAGTATTAGACGACAAGTGAGTTCACCTATTCCATTACTCGGCAATCGACGATCGGATACGTGGCGAGTTCGCCAGGCGTTAAGGACTGTCCCAGTTCAATCGCAGCAAGCAGCCTGCGGCGAACCCACACGCGATCCATTCTCCCAGTGGGTCGCAAACCAGACTGTAAATGTCGTCTGTTGTTTCCGTGGCCCAGAGCAATTTACCGTCAGAATCAATCCAGTACAGATTGCGTTCCATGGTTGAAACGATCGTTCGCT
>CAUZSN010000250.1:0-2910 GCA_963582345.1 Planctomycetota bacterium | reverse complement strand
GGAATTGGGGAAGTCTGTCGCGATAATCGAGGGCAGCCGTTTCGCCATCCGGGAAGGCGGCCGCACTGTCGGATCTGGTGTTGTCACGAAAGTCGTCGAATAAACAATTCTGGTATGGGGCGAGGCGTGTGTCTGAGCCGATGTCCATCAGCCGTCCGCTCCCCGAGAAATGATAGAGTGACATCTTTTTCAAAACGGGCAGAGGTGTTCTATGGCACGCGAATTCGTCTGGCTTGAATGCACCGAAACCGGGATGCGGAACTATCGTGTCAGTAAGGAGACTCGGGGCACCGAACGCCTCGAGTTGCGGAAATATTGTCCCAAACTGCGACGTCACACGATTCATAAAGAATCGCGGAAAAAGTGAGATTGCCCACGGCCCGCTGTCCGTGGTCGGTTGTTTTCAGTGAGTCGTGACCGGTTGTCGTCGCTTGGGCGTCGGAGAGAGTTTCGTGACGAACCCCGACCTCGCTAACCCAAACATCGTCGCTTTGTGCAGAGTTGTCTTGAGCGCGCCTGACAACGAACAACTGACAACGAACCAATCCTTTACGGGTGTAGCTCAATTGGCAGAGCACCGGATTCCAAATCCGGCGGTTGGGGGTTCAAGTCCCTCCGCCCGTGCTCACATGAGTCTCGGACTTGAACGTCGGCACATTCGGTCATGGAGAATCAGTTTCGCATCGCGAGTTGCGTAACACTTCAGCGATATGTTCGAGCAGAATATTTCCCACAAATGACGAGATTCCAAAAACGAATCTCGAAAGAACTTTCCAAGTCCGAATGCCGAAACCTTACCCAGTCCAACTTCGGATCCTCGAAGGAGAGTTTCGAGTTTTGTTATTCGGGAATTTCTTAGTGAGTCGAATTTCGACATTCGTCAGTTGACGTTTTTGGGTTACGTGGCGCCTCCTTGTAATTTCGTTCGACGGATCGCAATGGCAAAATCAAAGAACGCTTCGTCATTGTGGGCGGAATTGCTGAAGTTCCAGCTCTACAAGCGGAACCAGGGCCGTTTGACGCGCCAACTGACTGCCGTTGCACTGGCGGTGCTAGTGTTCTTCGGCACCTATACGCTCTCGCAGGGACCACTGACTGCCTAC
Source organism: Planctomycetota bacterium (assembly GCA_963582345.1). GTDB lineage: Bacteria > Planctomycetota > Planctomycetia > Planctomycetales > Planctomycetaceae > CAUZSN01. The sequence goes on along the minus strand of CAUZSN010000250.1, from coordinate 1,807 downwards.
GTGAATTCGTATGTGGAGGTCACAATCCGCTATGTTGGTTCTCAGGCGGATGGAGGCCTTGATGGTGAGCTGAAAAAAATAGCCATCAAGTATGGCGGAACTTTATTCGACAAGCGGCTCGACAATCAGTTGGACAGACGGGAGATGATTTTTCGGTTTCCCACCAGCCAGCGCTGGACGACACGACCGGAACGCGTGACTGAGATGCAGCAGAAAACCAAAGAGCTGCAGGCGGAAATCAAGGTGACCTACGAGGGCAAGGTTCAGGTTTCGAAACCACGGCAACAAAGCCGAAGGGCGGTGGGAATTGCGATCGGTCTTCCACTATTGATCGCGGCCATTGCCATGTGGATCATCTTCCGAGTGGTCAATTATCCACGCTTCGCTGATTTTCTCATCTCAGTGGAAGCCGAGATGGACAAGGTCTCGTGGCCCAGCAAATCGGATCTTTATCGCTCGACAGTCGTGGTTATCAGCACCATGTTCTTTTTGGGTTTGGTGCTGATGTTCTTCGACGTCGTTTGGAAGCCGCTGTTCACGTTCATTGGCTGGCTGAGGATTGGTGAGTAGCAGATTAGCGCCTTAATGCAGAAAAGTTACCAACATGTTGTCACTTTGCGGGACTTGGCGGATCCCTGATGAATTCTGTTGAGAGTCAAAGGTCGAGAGCCGGAAGAAAACATCGTTGAACGGTTGGTATCATCCGGTTGATGGCCGGTCTCTTTCTGGCCCTTGGCCCTTGACTCTCAATTTTTTGGTTCTGGTTCTGCCGGGTTAAGTGGGCAAACAGACCAGATTCGAGGGGCTGTGTTCTTGCAAATTCTTCTCGGAGTCTCCATGATGAGTGGTCCGATCGATTGCGGCGTGTTCGGTGATGGTTGAAACCTGTTGCCGGATCGTTGGGCGTGTTGCGATTCCCAGAGAGGGACACGGGATGGACGATTGGATAAATTCTGATGACCAAACCTCTGGCAGCGCCGTGGATGCCGGCGCAGATCCGTCGCCCGATCGTGACGTCTCGGAAGACGGACCGGACACGAGTTCGCTGGATTGGTATGTCCTGAAAGTTCAGAGCAATCGCGAAAAGTCGATTCGTGAATCACTGATTCGCCGCATCAAACGGGAGGGGCTTGAGTCCTTCTTCGGTTGCACTCCGGAAGGAGAGATCGAGGTGATTATTCCGACCGAAAAGGTCGCGGAAACCAAAGGAGGTAAAAAGCGAGTTACCGAGCGAAAGCTCTATCCAGGGTACATCATGATTCACATGGCTCTGAATGATGACACATGGTATCTGGTTCGTGATACAAGCGGCGTCGGCGATTTTACCGGCTCAGCCGGGAAGCCGATTGCGATGCTGCCAGCGGAAGTCGACCGGATGTTGGGACAGGCGAATCCCGAACAAGACGAGCCGGCAAAGGTCAAAATCGACCTCTCCCGAGGTGAAGCGGTCAAAATTACTGAAGGGACGTTCGAAAGCTTCGAAGGAGTTATTGACGAAATCGACGAAGAGCACGGAAAGACTACAGTACTTATCGAGATTTTCGGTCGGTCGACGCCTGTCGAACTCGAATATTGGCAGGTTGAAAAAGTTTGATCTGTCGTTTGTCCGTACTTCGTTGTCCGTCGCAATGCCTCAGGGTGTGTATTTTCGGTCACTGGCCCGCTGGCAGTTCATAACAGACCACTCACAACAGACCACGAATAGGACTCATGGCGAAACAAGTCAAACAAGAAATCAAGATTCAAGTGACCGGTGGACAGGCAACACCGGCTCCGCCTGTGGGAACCGCGCTCGGCCCGCACGGAG
>CAUZSN010000249.1:0-2969 GCA_963582345.1 Planctomycetota bacterium | reverse complement strand
CAACCATACTCTCAGGCCGAGAATTTGCTGAAAAACCGCAGCGAACGATCCCATAACTGGACGGTGTAGGCATGAACGCACCGGCTTACAGAACTAACTGCTGCAGCTACTGCCCCACGCAACCGCCACCAGGCAGCAGCAGGCCCGATAGCCACTTGTATCCGCTTGTTGAATACACTTGCCTTTCCATCTTCTTCTAGTTCGACTTAATAGATTGAGCGTGGAACCAAGAACTAGCGCAGTGCTGTTATAAAATGGATTTTAAAAGGGGAGGTGGGGGCGTTAGAAAAAGGATGAAGTGGACGCGATCACGGTGCGGAAAGCTCCTCCTAAGAGGTAGTAATAATATGTCCACGTGGCTGTCCAGCCGAGCCAGGATCCCAAGTGATAAACAAGAATAGAAATCGAAAAGTCTCGCCTCTTGATACGGCGCACGTTGAGCACCAGCAAAAAGATCCCGTACGGAATTCCACCGATGGCCAATTGGGAATAAAAGGTTGCCAGAGAATCATCAAACGTCGTTTTCGGCTCGCGAACCAATACAACCAATCCCAGAAAAGCAGGAATGAAAACGTTCATCCCTGTCGGAAACCAGACGTCTAACGATTTCGGAGCCCGTAAGAGACTCAAAATACCACACGCGACCACGAGGTAGAAACTGAGACTTATGGTTTGGGGAAACGGGTCAATAATGCTGTTTGTTTTGGACACCTTTACAACGGTCAGACCACCGGCCACCACGGCTGTCCACAACAGTGTCTTTCCGATAGAAAACTGCGACTTCCACCCTGGGGATTTCGGTGGAGTTGAATCCGTTTCTGGATTGTTTTGGGAGTCGTTCATGTGTGGCAAATTTAATCGGAACATAAACTGATCGCGATTTCAATTCCCATCACGCTTTTGATTGTAGCCAGGCAGCCAACGGCCAGCACTAACAGCAGTAGACTGGTGCAGCAACATGCCACAGCCACACTGGCGGAGGATAAGTGCTGCGGCAAGGCCAAGCATTTAGGCCTCTGGCTATTACCAGGCTTACCTGCGGCAAATCCATCATCGCAAGCAATAACATAAGATGCCCCTGTTCAACTCGGCTGAGATGTAATCCCCTTGAGATCTTCGATCAGACTCTTTACTGCCTTGTTCGTAGTGTTCCAATTACACACAAAACGATGAGCAGTTCCATCCTGGAGCTGGAATGGATAGAATTCCCAACCGAGACCCTGCAGCGCATCCGCTTGTCCTTGATCAAGCCGGACAAAGATCATGTTGGATTCGACGCCTAAGACCGGCTCGATACCTAACTGCTGAAATCCTCGCCCGAGTTTTTTTGCCTGCTCGTTGGCATGTCGCGCATTGGTTAGCCAAACATCATCTTTCAACAAGCCCAGCCACGGTGCCGCAAGATAACGCATTTTCGAGACCAGTTGTCCCGTCTGCTTGATCCGCCAGGCGAAGTTCTGCGCCAAGGCGGAATTAAAAAACACAATCGCCTCGGTGGGCGGGCCGCCATTCTTTGAGCCGCCGAGAGAAAGTATATCCACTTCGGCTACCAATTCGCTCGGTTCGCATTTCAGCGTAGCAACGGCATTCGCGAAGCGCGCGCCGTCCATATGCAAGTAAAGCCGGAATTCCTCGTCGCCAAAACGCTTTTGAAGTCGAGACTCCATTTCGCGTTTGATGCTTCGCAGCTCCTGCAAATCTTCCAGACTGTAGACCGTTCCGACTTCGGAAGCTTGTGTGATGGAGATCACGCGTAAGCGAACCGAGTGGTACCCGTGTCCGCGGTTCAGATAATCGAAAAATCGATTCGGATCGATCTTGCCGTCTCGACCGTCGACGTGAAGTAGCTTGGCTCCGCCGGTAAGATATTCCGTTGCATTGGCCTCGTCGTGCTCTAAATGGGAAAGTGGATGGCACAGAATCCCATCAAATGACTGACAGACGGAAGCCATGGCCAGCGCATTGGCCACCGTTCCGCTCGAAACAAAGAAGACCCGGCAATCAGATTCGTCTTTGCCGAAAAGCTGACCGATGTGTTTGCGAGCCTGGGCGCTGAACTCGTCGTCTTCGCCGTAGCTCGTAACGAAACCAGCTTCATTGGCGCTTTGCAACGCCTGTAGAGCCTGTGGACAGATCCCGGCCACGGTGTCGCTAATAAACTGCCGCTTCCAGCCGATATCGTTTGACATGATCGATCCAATTTGATGGAGCGGCCTCCACACTGACCGTCCGTCCAATTGTTGCCAGGGGATTCGTGATTGTCCAGCGGTGCCGATCATGATCTTGACGACATCGGCGCCCTCATTGCCCAAGAGTGCGCAATTCCCCTATCTACCTGTCTGCAAAGATGCTCTAGCGACAACGAGCACTGTCGGTGAAGACTTCGATCAACACACCACTGCGGCGCCTGGAAACTTTTACCGCCGCCGAGGCAATCGATCTCCTTTTCCGCATCAAGATCGTTGATGTAACGGATCACCACGGCAGGCTGGTTGCGATTGCCAGCAGCGTTCGCCCAGTTGGCCCGACCGACGTTAAGCACGCGTCGCGCCTTTCTGTCCAAGTGCAACCATTGGACGATGTTGTATACAAAATCGACTATCCCGACGAGAACGCCCTGCCGGTACTCGTGCTCAACGAGAGTCTGGATAGCAATCTTGAACAGGGTATGAAATCTATTGCGAAGGGAAATCCGATATTCGTGTCGCTAGTTTATCCCGGCGCTGTCAGAGAGATTCAGACTCGAATTCTCGTTGTTGATGCGCTTTCGCCGGATGAGGGGCACTGGGTCAACCGCTGGATACGCTTTCGGTTTCCACCAGCATTTGTTTGGCAATCGCCCACTATTTGCTGCGCTCGATCGCCTTTATGTAACCGAATCGAGTGGAGAATGGCATGTCTTGAGAGGCGCTCGGGGAAAAGGGGGAGGCAGCATGCGAAGGCTCGCAAAGGTCATGCGCCAGTTTGAT
>CAUZSN010000248.1:0-2969 GCA_963582345.1 Planctomycetota bacterium | reverse complement strand
CGCCATGAATTCTCCTCCTTTGACTACCGCTTCCTTAACGCGCCTGCTTTGGATTGGTCGTTGTCAGCCAGCGTTGAAAACCGAGTTGGCTGTGAACCGTCATCGTACCCAGTAGGTTCGGATGGGCATACCCACAAAATTGATCCCCAACGAGCGGAAAAGCTCCTGCGGATTCGGTGCGAAAATCAAGACAGAATGTCAGGTCAGGAACGGCGATTTCTTTCAGCCCCAGATGAGGCAGTGCCAAGGTGTACAAATAATCCCAGCTCTGCAATCGTAATTGAATTTTGGTTTTTTCCGGGAGGTGCAAGTTCTGGGTCGTGACAACATCGTCTGCGGTACCGAATTCACCATCGGGGCCCCTGTAACAAATGTGCCAATCAAAATCTTGGCCTGTAATTTGCACAATCAGCGGCCCCGCAGACGATGATTGAGTCCTGCCGCTAGTGGTGCCCGTAGTTGGCGCCGTGTCTGCTTTTTTTTGACTGATCGGCTGCCCGCAGCCCATGAGAACCGATAGCACCAAGAGAACAGCAAGGAAATCCAATCGCGGTGAAAATGAGGGCTGACGGCGTGGCCGTGGCACAGAGAAAGGTCCAATCATTGTCGACATGGATTATTCGCCTGACAGTGGTACAATCTGTTCAGCCCACACTTCAATCGCCGTTGAGAGTTTAACTCACTACTTTTCGCAATAATATACGGACGGACGCGGCAATGCTCAGATTGCTACTATTAACGACAACCATTTTATTCTCCATCGCCGCGCCGGTTGCGGCCAACGAACGGATTAATGTCGGCGGACGCAAGCAACTCTTCATTGATGAGCGTTTCATTGGCTCGAGCCATCGAATCGAGTTGCGAACCAATCCTGCTCAGAAACTGGGGCGAATCCGAGATCCCGACGGAAAACCGATTCCGATGGCTCACATCGGTCGCGTGTTTGACGTAGACGGGACGATTCGGATGTATATTGGCGCGGACGCCGCACTGGGGGTGCTAGTAAGCGAAGACGGCCTCCAGTTTAAGAACACGGGTAGGGGGATTGTCACGAAAGGATACCTGCCCACTCTGTTTTTCGATCCTTATGACCCGGACCCCAAGCGCCGGTACAAGGTATTTAGCACTTTCCATCAAGGCCCATTCGACCGCGAGATCCACGGCATCTACGCCGCGTATTCGGCCGATGGATTTGAATTCACCGAGGCGGGCCGGGTCCTGCCATTCTTCATTGACAATCCATGCGTAATGCACTGGGACGAGCGGATCGGGACATATGTCATTTTCACGCGAGCATTTTCCTACGAGTCGGACAACCAGCGGCGAATCGCTCGCATTGAGACCGATGAACCGCTCAAACCCTGGCCGTACGTGGCAACGCCTGAGGACCGCGAACGACTCGCGGTAAGTAATGCCGAAGTGGTATTGCAGGCCGATGAAGACGACTACTTTCCCTCAGACATCTACTACAATTCGTCCGCGATCTATGCGGAAGCAGAGGATGTCTACTTGATGTTCACGGCTCAGTTTCGACATTTTTATCCCGACACCCAACCATTTGTTCCGCGCAAGGCGCCAGGAGAGTGGGAAGACTTCGGTATGCTGGAAATTCAATTGGCCGTGAGTCGGGACGGAGTCCACTGGCAGCGGCCGACCCGCGAGCCGTATTTTCCGATCGGACTGCCGGATGAGTGGGACCGTTGGTTCAGTGTCATGGGACCAGGAATCGTCCGCCGCGGAAATTATCTTTATCAATACTATTACTCCAGTGGCCGACTTCACGACTCGACCATCCTGCGTGAGGAATATCGCGGCGCGGCTAAGGAGCTGGGTGGCATCGGCGTCGTGCGCCAACGATTGGACGGATTCGTATCGGCAGATGCCGATTACAAAGGGGGCTGGCTAGAGACACCGGTGATCGAATTCGAAGGCAATCGCCTGCGGTTGAACATCGATACCGGTTCGATGGGCACGGCCTTCGTCGAGATTCGCGACGACAAAGGCCAGCCAATTCCCGGTTTCGGCTTGGAGGACTGCGAAGAAGTCGGTGGCAACTTCATCGATCAAAGGGTGTACTTCAAGGGAAACCCGGACGTGTCTGCACTTGCAGGAAAGCCGATCAAGCTCTATTTCAAACTCATGCGTGCCAAACTCTTTGCGTTTCAGTTTACACCGAATTGAATCTCATGAAAACAGTCATCCACACTATTGTCAGTGTATTGGCGACGGCAATTTGGTCCGGTGTCGCTGGAGCCCAACCGACCGCCGAAACAAAGACCTCTGAGGAATTAACTGAAACGGTTCAGACGAGTGTCGACCTCGCACTGGAGTGGCTCGCCACGCAGCAGGATGGCAATGGCAGTTTCAAAGCCGATCCCACTTGCAACGACGTCGCACAACCTGCCGTCACTGGTTTGACAGTCTTGGCGTTCTTGGCAAATGGCCATTCACCATCGGTTGGGCGTTACGGGAAGCCGCTTGATCGCGCAGTTGAATTCATTTTGGCATCACAAAAACCGCCCGGTTATTTTTCGGTTGGGAATCCCTTCTCGAATAGCGGTACATTTACGGCCTCGCAAACGGCAAATTACAACCATGCGATTGCGGGGCTGGTACTGTGTGAATTGTACGGAATGCTCCCTGATGATAAAGCTGAATCAGTGAAGCAGGCCATCGAGCGAGCATTGCTCGTCACGTGGACGGAACAAGATAAGAGAAAGAACGACCCACTTCATCAGGGTGGCTGGCGAGATGCCAACGACTCCGTCTTTTCGGACCTGTCCGTGACATCCTGGCAGCTGATGTTCGCCAGATCAGCTAAAAACGCAGGGTTCGCGGTCTCGCAGGTTCGAATTCAACGAGCCGTTGACTTTGTCAAACGCTGTTATGACCCACGTGTGGGAACTTTTCGGTATTCGTTTTATCGTGGTTCTCACCAGCGCACGCGAGCCATGGCGGGTGCCGGGATA
>CAUZSN010000247.1:0-2998 GCA_963582345.1 Planctomycetota bacterium | reverse complement strand
GTTGAACTAGCTTTGCAATATCGGCGCCCACGTACTGATTGTCGGCATCCGTGTTGACGATGAAATCGGCGCCATGTCGAATTGAGGCATCCATTCCCGCCATAAATGCTGCGGCCAGGCCCTTGTTGTTTCGAAGCCGAACTACATGGTGGACGCCATGCGCCCTTGCGACGTCGGCTGTTCCGTCTGTTGACCCATCGTCCACGACAAGCACCTCAATCGTCTCGATTCCAGCAATGGTCTTAGGTAGATCGGCAAGCGTCTGCGGCAGTGTTGACGCTTCATTTAGGCAGGGTATCTGGATAATTAATTTGAACACTTTTGGAACATTACTCCTGTACGAGTGATTCAATCACAGTGTCCCACGTAATAGCTGACGCACGCTCGTATCCAGAATCACCCAAAGTTGCAGCGAGACTTCTGTTTGCCGACAATTCGTTCACGGCGGTTGCCAGGGCTGTTATGTTTGGTTCACACACCAAACCGTTAATTCCGTGTTGCACGAATTCGAGCGGCCCGCCGGAATCGGTTGTTGTTATAACAGGTTTGCTTGAAAGAAAGGCCTCGAGCGTAACTAGTCCGTAGTCCTCGTCGTAGGGGACGAAAGCGACCGCTAGTGCTTCCGCGTAAAGATCAATTAAGGTTTGGTCGTCGATGCGTCCTGTAAATTTGACGCGATCTCCCACGCCTGCGTCCTCAGCCGCACGTTTAAAATTTTCTTGCTGAGTGCCTTCTCCCACTATGATGAGTTTTACACTCTTGTCTACGAATGCCATCGCCTTGATTAAGAGGTCTGTTCTTTTGATTGACTCGAGGCGACCAACCGAAAGAACATAATTCTGATGTGGTCCCTTCTTTAGTTGAGCAGCGAGACGCGGTGGTGGATAGAGTGTACCGGCTGAGAGCCCGTTGTATTTGCGAAGCCGTTCTGTCGTATTTTGAGCGATCGTAAAACGTTGACGACATTCGCCAAGCATCTGTGTATCAAGATTCACGAGATTCTCACGAACACCGACATCAAGTTCCGAGTGTTGGAAATCACTATATTCGGTCCCTACGAGTTCATAGGCCTCGCGGTGTTGATGGACAAGCCAGGCAATTTTTCGTTCGTGCCGCGCAAAGTAAGTTGGAAATTTTGTGGTAATTATGAGGTCCACCGGTCGGCCGTTGCTCTCGCTGAGATCGAGTAGTCGCCACGCAGCAGCGTGCGTGAGGATCTCCTGCCTTGGGTACCATTTAAAAGGAATACTTACCAGATCGGTGTCGTAGCCGCGCGTCCTCAACTCCGACACCAATGACCGGACAAGAGACTCTGCGCCGCCTGAAACAAATGGTACTTGGGTTTCACATACGAGAATGGTTCTGATGGCCATCAGAGCGATGTCCTTGAGCCGACTTGCCGATGTGCGCGTCTGGAGTCAGTCGTCATCTACTCCAGAACGCAGTCATGGTACCAAATAATTTATTGGCGACGAGTTGACGTTCTATCGCATTTGAATGGCTTCAGTGTAATGGTGTTACGGCAACGGCTGCAATTGACTTGCAGCGATCTCGGCAATACGATCGGAAAGGGACGGGGGGCAAGGCCGTCGGACATTCCGCCGGCATTTTTTTCGGAACCCCTTGATACTTTTGTCACAAGCTATCGAGCCGGCTCATTCGTGTTCTTTTGGGTTGCGTTCTAAGAAGAGTCGGTCTGGGTTTCGAGCGACACGCGGTTTGAGGTTTTTAACTCGTGGAAATAATCAGTGCCCTTGCATAACGTAAAACGGGGGTTGAGGCTGCCGCTTTTGGGCGAGCCATCCATGACCTTGGAGAGTGCACGTGTGCCAAGGTTTGTGGCCCTTATGGCTGCCGATTATGTTGGGCTCCGTCCAACTATGCACGTGTCGGCTGGAGATGTTGTTAGCAGGGGACAGTTGTTATTCGATGATAAAACAATGCCAGAGGTGCGTTACACGGCACCTGCCGCCGGTACCGTGAGTGCCGTTCATCGTGGCGATCGTCGTGCGTTGCAGTCGGTCGTGATCGAACAGAGTCGTGCGGAACGTGAAGGTCGGGAACCCGAAGTAACAACCTTTCGAGCTTATACCGGTCGGCACCCTAGTGGTCTGACTGGGAAAGAAGTTCGAGACTTGTTAATCGAATCTGGACAGTGGACAGCGTTTCGAGCTCGTCCGTTTGGTCGGATCGCGGACCCGTCGGCTACACCACATTCCATTTTTGTAACGGCGATTGACACAAATCCCCTTGCTCCGGATCTGTCTGTGATTCTTGACGGCCAGGAGGGGCCTTTGCACCGTGGTCTCTCAGCATTGACTCGCCTGACGGAAGGACCTGTATTCATTTGCACTGATCCAAAACTGAACATTGAGTTACCGACGACTGATCAAATCCGACACGAGATTTTTGATGGCGTTCATCCTGCCGGTACAGTTGGGCTACACATTCACGTGCTAGATCCTGTAACCCGTGGCAAGGTTGTTTGGCATGTAGGTATTCAGGATCTCGTTGCAATTGGGAAACTGTTTGAGACGGGTGTGTTGGATGTGAGTCGAATCATTGCACTCGCGGGACCGCCGGTGCAACGCCCGCGATTACTCCGGACTCGGGTCGGCGCCGAGACAGTTTCACTGGTGAATGAGGCCGAACTTGCCTCAGCCCAAGACTGCAGGGTTATTTCCGGATCAGTTTTGTCTGGTCGTCAGGCGAATGGTGCAGTATTCGGCTACCTCGGACGCTATCACCAACAAGTTTCTGTTTTGGCTGAGGAGCGAGATCGAAAATTGTTGGGGTGGTTAGCTCCGGGCTTCAACAAATTTTCGGCAATTCGCACGTTTGCATCCACGCTTCTTCCGGGGCGTCGCTTTGGTCTTACTACCTCGACGAATGGTTCGCGGCGCGCGATTGTTCCAATTGGAATGTACGAGCGAGTGATGCCAATGGATCTGCTGCCGACAGCAATGCTTCGTGCGCTGGTAATGTGCGACGTTGAACG
>CAUZSN010000246.1:0-3005 GCA_963582345.1 Planctomycetota bacterium | reverse complement strand
TGATCAGGGCATCTACCGATTGCTGCAGACTGACGTTTTGCGCATCGGCTTCGTGAATCGTCGTCAACTCAGACTCCACGGTCTCGAGCCGCGACACCAAATCCTCGTAAGATATCGGCTTGGCCTGCTGCGCATGGAGCAGGCTCGAAGGGCCTAAAGCCACGCACACCACCAACAATATCAGCGAAAACGGTCGTCGCACAGAGATATCCTCCTGGTGTGTTTCACTTTTGCCCAATCTTTTGACATGTACGGAACACGCCAGTCCTCTAGGCGTATCGAACGATAACGGCCACAATCTTCATTACGTGTATGCAAGTACGTGTATGCAAGACTGTAGAGTTTACCCAACCAGAAGGGTCAGAGGACTCCATCGGGTGTGCGGCCCGGCTATCGCCATTCTCGCTCGTTCTCCTTGGCAGTTTGGGGTAGGATTCAGGTGTTGTGCGCCCAGCGGCTATACTCCACGCTTGTCAGGTCGGCTTTGGGATCCACCAGCGGCTGCGGGCGGCGATAGTTGAGCATGACGCTGCTCAGGGCGAAGACCTGCGGCTTGCGGCCGGTCTCGGCTTCCCACACGCTGGCAATTCGCCGCGCATATTGGCGAATCATGTCGGGTCGAACGCTGAATCGTTCGACCTGAATGTGATTGAGTTTGCGAAAGTGGTTCCACACAATTTTCTGCTGGTCAAAGAGACTGCTGAACTCCTCGGAGTATCAGCGAATACGGTGCGTGTTTGGGCGACAACTGGGAAGCTGCAGGAATACCGGCATCCCGTGAACAACTATCGCCTCTTCAAACGGGAAGAGGTCGAGGCACTGCTGGAACAAATTGTGAATCCTGAACCTGTTGAACAACGAATTCGCAAGGCAAGGTAGCGGTGGCTCAAAAAGAACAAATTACGAGCATCGCAGATGCCAATTCCTTTGTGACCAGGATCGCCAATCTGCGACTTGTTGTTGTGCGTTTCGATGAGATGGATCGGCCGAAATGGTGCAACACAAAAGGGATGCTTACAAACCGCAAACGGAAGCATCGATTCATCGAGAAATAACCAGTTACTCAAAGGAGTACTCGACCTCGCGTAGTCGCGGTCGAGGCTACGGTCAAGAACACTATTTACTGAACAATTTGCGGACAGTCTCCCTCAAATGCCGCGAATCTTCGACAATATCGACCAATCGCTTCTGCCGGCTCTCCGAGAAACTCTTGCGATTTCAGACCGGGCGGATTTCTGTGTTGGTTATTTCAATCTTCGTGGATGGAAGAAAATCGATGAGTGCATAGAACAATGGTCTGGAGGAGCCGGACATTGCTGTCGTTTGTTGGTCGGAATGCAACGGCTTCTGCAGGATGATTTGTGTGATGCACTGAGTATTCTGAAATCGCATGACACAATTGATAATCAAACGGCACTGCAACTCAAGAAGAAGCTGGCCGAAGATTTTCGTGAACAGCTCATGGTGGGCATACCAACGAACGAGGATGAGGTTGGCTTGCGTCGATTGGCCGCACAAATCCGTTCCAACAAGGTTGTCGTCAAGCTGTATTTACGGCATACGCTCCACGCCAAACTCTATTTGCTTTTTCGTCCCGACCCGATCAGTCCTTCCGTTGCATATCTGGGCAGCAGCAACCTGACATTTGCAGGGCTCCTGAAGCAAGGCGAGCTGAACATCGACGTAGTCGAACAGGATGCCTGCAACAAACTGGCGCAGTGGTTCGAAGATCGCTGGTGCATCGACATTTCGAAGGAACTTTTGACGATCATCGAAGAAATCTGGGCACGTGAGAAAGCGGTTCCGCCATACCATATTTACCTCAAGATCGCGTATCACCTCTCACAGGAGGCACGCGCTGGTCTCACCGAATTCCAGATTCCCCGCGACTTTGGAAACAGGCTGTTCGAATTCCAAGTCGCAGCTGTCAAAATCGCCGCCCACCATCTCAACAAGCGTGGCGGCGTGCTTATTGGGGATGTCGTCGGTCTCGGCAAGACGCTGATGGCCACGGCAGTGGCTCGTATTTTTGAGGACGATCATGGCCTGGAAACTTTGACCATCTGTCCCAAGAACCTGGTTCCAATGTGGGATGACTACCGGACGCAGTACCGCCTACGGGCCAGGGTCCTGTCGATTAGCCGCGTAATGTCCGAACTCCCGATGTTGCGACGATTCCGTCTTGTGCTCATCGACGAGAGCCACAATTTGCGCAACCGGGAAGGAAAACGTTACCGGGCTATCCACGAATACATCCGTGAGAACGAAAGCAAGGTCATCCTGCTTTCCGCCACGCCTTACAACAAAACATATGTCGATCTGTCGAATCAGTTGCGATTATTCATTCCCGAAGATGTAGACGTGGGAATCCGGCCTGAAAGTCTGCTTCGGGAGATCAGAGAAACCGAGTTCATCCGTCGTCATCAGTGTCCTGTTCGCTCGCTCGCTGCGTTCGAGAAAAGCGAATATTCCGACGACTGGCGCGAGCTGATGTGTCTCTACCTAGTTCGAAGAACACTCAGATTTATCCAGGACAATTACGCGGAGACTGATCCGGCAGACGGCCGAAAGTTCCTGACCTTCGCTGACGGGACCAGATCGTACTTCCCGAAACGCGAGCCCAGGACGGTTAAGTTTCAAATCGACGATCAGAACGCAGATGACCAGTATGCGATGCTCTATTCGACTCCGATCGTTGACGCGATCAATCGCCTCACATTACCCCGCTACGGCCTTGGCAACTATATCGACGAACGACCGCACGACCATCCAACAACCACTGAAGGCAAAGTGATCGGTGACTTGTCCCGTGCAGGCAAACGGTTGATGGGCTTTTGCCGCACGAATTTGTTCAAGCGGTTGGAAAGCAGCTGCCAGATATTTGTCCAGTACATGGAGCGGCACATCCTGCGCAACTTCGTCTATCTCCACGCCATTGAAAACGGCGAGCCAATTCCGATAGGTACTCAAGACGCAAGTATGTTGGACACTCGTTTCAGCGACGC
>CAUZSN010000245.1:0-3022 GCA_963582345.1 Planctomycetota bacterium | reverse complement strand
TTGTGCGCAAGCGCAAGAGACAGAACGAAGGCAAGAAGTCTCCGACTCCCCGCCCCCGCCTGAAACACATCCGGAATTAGCCCGCCGCTTTCTTCGCTTGACCCAGTAAATACACAGGATTTTGACTTAGATGCGCATACACCTTGGCAAGCGTGCTCGGATCACTGTGACCTGCCAAGAAGGCGACGGTCAGTGCGTCCACACCTTTGGTGAGCATCCGATTCATCCAGGTGTGCCGCAGATCGTAGAGGCAGTAGTTGGGACCGAGCTCCTTGGCCGCCTTGAACGTGAGTTTCCGACGAGCCTCGCCGAGCAACTCAGCTCGCGTTTTTGCTCTACCCGATCGTTTTACTGGACTGAGCGTCTTCATGAATTCGCGGGCGTCCGCATCGTCGACGGCCAGGTACTTTCGCCGGCGGTCTTTGGGCTTCGGACTCCCCTGCTCCAGGATCTCGCGTCCGAGCGTGATTCGGATGTTCAGGAAGACGCACTTCACCGAGTCTTTGGTCCACGGGTTTCCGCGCCGATTGCGGAACAGCGGGCCAGTCGGGTGCTGGAGCATCAGGCGTTTCGTGATGGCCAGGGCCGTATCGGTCAGATACACGATTCGAGGAATATCAGTCTTGCTCTCGGTCACCGGAAATACCCAACGCTGATTGGCAAGATCGACGTGGCGACCCTCGACACGCAACGACTCCTGCGGCCGGCACCCCGTCTCCCACGTCACGATCAACAGATCGCGAAACGCACGGTCGGAGACACAGCCAAGGAGGGTGCTCCACTCGGCATCGGAAACAACCTTCTCGCGCTTGCCGCCCCTGGGCATTTCCATGTCGGCAACCGGATTGCGGTCGATGTAACCCTGCTGCTTCGCCCACCGCAGACATCGTTTGACGCTACGGCAGTAGTTGCGTTTGGTGCCACTCGATACGTCCATGTCATCAATCCATCGCTGGATGTGATACGGCCGCAGATCGGCCACACGCAGGTCAGGATATTTTTGATCGAATCGTTCCAGCCGGTCCCGGTACCAACGGTACGTATCGGGGGAGCGGTGGTTTTGGCACCAATCCAGAAAGTTATCGATGATCGGCGCAAGTGTGCCGGCAGGGGCCACGGCCTGCTGTTGGGGCTGACCCATCAACTGATGGTAGAGGCGAAACGCCTCGTCTTTGTCCGGTCCGAGATTGTGCTGCCTGCGGTGTATCTCGACGTACCAGACGCCCCGCTTCTTCTTGAAAAACGGCTTGGGGAAATGTGTCATAGCGAACCCTCCAGTCGGTTAAAGGAAACCACTAGAGGCGACCTTCGGGTTCGCTTCGGCCCCGCCCTGACACGGCGGGGCAACTTTCAGTTTTCAGACGAGTTTTCGGTCAACTTCTCGGACAACTTCTCGGACAGACAGGGTCCGAATCGTCGTAAGTCCAGTATCCCCGAGAGGATTCGAACCTCTAACCTTCGGCTTCGGAGGCCGACGTGCTATCCAATTGCACCACGGGGACATAATCCTTAAACCGTTTTCTCAAAAGATATTACGTCATTTCTCACTCTACAGGCAAGCACGCAATTCGGAGTATTTTCTGGACGAAACGGGTACAAACGGGTACAATCCTGCCGGTGTTTGACATTTTCTTCGGTCGGGGGTTTCGTCATGGCTCGAAAGTACACGTTGACGTATCACAAAGCTCGGAAGTGTTGGCGTAAACAGTACAGGGGCCGGGTCTATTATCTAGGTCAATGCGGCGTTTGCAAGACTGACGAACAGGGGTATCGCTTCGCTCTGGCTGAGTGGGAAGCTGTAAAGCGAAACGTAGACGGGAACGGGCCCGAGGCTTATTCGGCAACCGGTGAATTTGATCCGTCTGAATACGAATCCCGCCTTGCCGCTTTTCTAGCTGATCGACACCTGAATTCAAACGACCGATTTCGTTCGAGGATTGATGCCAGCTACCCGATGGCGTTAATGGCGACGGACTATAGCCGCCACTCCTATACACATCCGACCATCGATCGTTCACCTCATGGTGACATTGAACTATCCAACCTGTTTAGGGAGTACCTTCGGCAAAGAAAGTTGCAAGCAGAGTCAAAGAAACTGAGCGTCAAGCAATACGCCCAAGATCGGGCTAAGCTAAAGGATTTTGAAGGCTTTTCAAATCAACATGACAAGAAAATGTTGAGCGACATCGATAGTCCTTTCTTAGCAGCCTACAAGAGTGTCCAAGAACAGCTCACCGTCCTGCTCAAAGAGGATGACGGAATCAGTTGCGAGACTGCAAAAAAGAGACTCCAAACAATTACAAAGGTTTGGAAATGGGCGTATCAGAATGAGTATCTGGATCGAATCCCAAGAGTTCTCGAATTTGGATACGCTTCAATTAAGATTTCTAGACCAGATCCTGAATTCTGGAACCCGGAAGAAATTCGAATACTGTTCAACGCGGCGGCTCAAAGAACAAAGTTATACATTGCCCTGGCATGCAATTGCGGCTATACGCAGAAAGAAATCGCTACCCTGAATTGGGAAATGATTGACAAGGATGGTGTGATCCGACGCAATCGACCGAAAACCGGCGAGCCACAAGTCCACCAGCTTTGGCCGGTGACTCGTACGCTATTGAAGACAGAATCAAAGACGCGAAAAGGACGGTGTCTTCTAGGCCAGAAAGGAAATGAGTTGTTGACTGAGACTATCAAGGATGACGGTGAGATCACACATGTCGATAGTATTCGCCTTGCTTTCAATCGCACAACGAAAAAAACTGATCTCCAGGACACCGGTCGGACTTTCAAACACATACGGAAGACATCGGCTAATGCCATCGCTCAAGCGTTTGAGGACAATCGTTTAGTAGACATGTTTCTATCGCATAGCGATCACGCTATGCGAAATCATTATGTCGAGAAACATTATGATCGATATTTTAAGGCGTTGACGTGGCTGGAATCGTACTACGATCTCGATGGGAAGATACGAACCGCTGAAGTAACAGATACGGTCAAGCAGCAACTAGCCAAGATG
>CAUZSN010000244.1:0-3048 GCA_963582345.1 Planctomycetota bacterium | reverse complement strand
GGGTATGGCTTCCAATCTAGCTGATGCCCTTGAAAAGCTAAGCGGATACAAACATCCTTTCGACCTCCACGACGAAAGATCGGAGAAAAGTCCCACGAATTACCGTCACCTTACGCTTAGGGTCGGCGGCGTTTCTTATCACATACTATCCCGTATAGCGGATGTGCGGCATGAGCATACTGGCCGTTCAAACAAGCTGGCACACCATTTGGTTTTGCCTAGCCGCTCATTACCCGTTGGCGGACCATCATGGATATTGTCCGACCCGAAGATATGTCACAGATCCTGGGACGGCAATGTTCGATTGGTACCGGAAATAGAGGCAGCCAACTTACCGTCGGACGATATTCCGTTCAAGAAGTGCGAGATGTGGGGGCGCCTAGCGGGTGATCCTGGCTGGTCCGGGCACGTGGCGGACCGTTTGATCAACCGGGACAACGATCCCGTCTATGTTATCTTTCCGTTGGGTACGGACACACTTGGTTTAGTGAACGAGGTGTTCTCACTTATTCCACCCAAGAAACGCTGGTCGGTCACGTTTAGTACCTATTTCACCAACTTGGTTGCGGGAACCTCCTGCGATCTTCGTTTTGTTTTAGATGGAACGCCTGAAGCAGCGAAGATTAGGCGCGACTTTAGGCGCATGATAGTCGACCTTGCTGGTGAGCTGGGTGTGCCAAAGGAAAACCAACTTGTAGAGGCTGCCCGCACCGGTCGGTTGGTCGCAACCGTTACGGATTCAGAGCCACTGGCGAAACAACCTGGGCCTCAAGAAGACCTTGTTGGTTCACCGCAAACTACATCCGCACCTTCGCGCGTTGCAGAGGCTGATCGTGACGACTACCGACTGGCGCCTCCCGCTGCCAGATCCGAGGTCCAACGATCAGGGCAAGATGTCACGTTTCAGTCAAGTCACGATTTGTACAAAGTAAAAAGACAAAAGGCAGAAAGACGACGCAAGCGGATTGTTTATTTCGTATCAACTCTTGCTGGAGTCGTTCTTGCGTGTCTTATTGCTAAATTCGTTGCAGGTTTAGACTCTCCCCAAAAACTAGCCGACGGTCAGTCTCATAACGGACCTGATGCCAAAGCGGACTCGACAGACGCAACATCATCCACGGACACAAAGGAAGCAAGCCGAAAAGCTAGGGCACGCGCCGAATCTAAGGATCGCCAAACTGCTTCAAGGTCGGATGAAGCGCGTGTGCGTCAGGCAAATAAAGAGCCGAGATCTGAGAAGGATCCGAGGGATCTCGATCAAATTGCCAACCGAGAAACGAGCGGAAGTCCGAATTCAGTTAATGGTCACGCTGATTCTGGTGATGGTCAAGTTGATGCTCCTCCAACAACGAATCGACAAGATTTGGAACCACTTATCTTTGGTTCAAATTCCGTGGTGTTGAATCCGCCTCTGGGTTCGCCTAGCCGACGTCAGCACCCGACGACAGTCATCACTCTACTCGGAAGTCCCCAGGCTGAGGCGAAATTGGATGTGGTCGGACTTGACCTCCTTACCGCACCCAACAAAAACGCTACCTACCAACTAAGGGAAACATCACGTAACAACTGGAAAATCTTTAGAATTACAAAAGGTAAATTTAAACCCAGCCCTCCCGGAAGAAAAGAAAACACAGATGTCATTGCCGAATTTGAAAGAAGCGACCTCCGATTGACAATTGCATGGCCGAAAAAACCGGATTCTCGTTTGGCTCGCATGCTTAAATGGTGTGCCCTACGCCTTGATTCCGGTGAAAAAATCACTCAGTGCCAGTTGATGAAGCCGATTACTGCGATGCCGAAGTTGACGTACGCTAAAACGACCGACGAAGGCGAGTGGATATACCAGGCAGAGTTTAAGGACATATCACTGCCCAGTAAACGTTCATTGAATGTAAAGCCGCAGGACAACACAATCCGCGAAGGTTTCTGTTATTCGATCGTCGATGGTGCAACGCAGCTCTGGGACTACACTCCAGCAAGCGGTAAAGGCGAACCGCGAAAAGAAGAAATATTGAGTTTTTCTTGGTCGATCGAATCGGAAAAACCGATCGTTTTGCAAGCTACCGTTCGGTATCTGACCGAATTGAATCCAGCTAAACAGCAAAAGGTCGAAGAATTCCTTCGAACGACACCCCCAAAGTTTCGGCTTCAGTTGTTGATCGAACATGACACGGCAGATCAAATAAGCGCTCAACATATAATAGTGGCTGACATTGAGAACGTAGTGATACCTCTCTTCGACGATGAGACTCCCGCGTCATGATCACCAATCGTGAAATAACGACGGATATCACACGAGTAACGGAGGCGATTGCCAACTGCATCGCCGTCGAAGGCGATCTGGAGAAAACTGATGTAGAAGAACTACAGACGCAGTTGGTGGATTGCGTTGAAGCAGTTAACGGCCGGTTACGTCGGTGTGACGAATTACTCCGTCGCGGACTGCGGAGCGAGGCCATTCAGGAATGCGAAATCGAGCCGATGCTACTGGACGTGGTTACGCAGCTGGACATGCCCGAATGGAACGCTTGGTCCGATTATGTGCGCCAATTCGGTATTGCACCAACTCCAGCACTCCTTCTTGATGTGGCGGCCGAACTGAATACGGCGTACATCGACCACGAGCCTCTCGATTCCTTATTACGACTTCACCGTTTGCATGCTCTGGCGCGCAGTCCACTGTCCAACAGACTGGATATTTTGCGCCGCATCGGTGAAAAGGATCCTTCTAACCCAGTTTGGACCGAGGATTTGCGCTTATACGAAACAGAGAGGCTAAGACAAATCGGCAAAGAATTGGGTCAGCTTCGAAAGTCGAGAGATTTCGCAGCGACAGTGCAACTTGCCCGCGAAGTTAACGAAACAAATTGGACCGTGCAGCTCCCAGCTGAAATAGCGAAGGGAGTGACTGACCTTCATCAAGAACTTGTTCGCGCGCACGCGATGGGCAAGCTTGCGGAGTTGTCGAAAACGATCAATGGCGCTTTTTCAGAGTTCGATGTTGACGTGGCATGCAAGGCACGCGATGAGTGGCAACGTTTTGCTGAC
>CAUZSN010000243.1:0-3081 GCA_963582345.1 Planctomycetota bacterium | reverse complement strand
TTTGCCATTGGGCCGCAGCAGCCAGCCGCCGTACCGCCCGACCAGGTCAGCCCGTCGGATAAGGTAACTGACATTCACACCCGCGTCACGTAGATACAGTGTCAGAAACATCTGGAAGTAATACGGATCACCCCGTGTCGGTACCCGGCCGCCCACGTGATAGTGAGCCGGTGTGTAAACGGCTGCCGGAATATAGATCAGCATTCGTCCGGGACCCCGTTGGTCTTTCTCCTTGAGTTGTTCTTTGACGGTCTGTGCGAGACGGTAAAAATAAATCTGGTTCAAATGCAACTCGCGCCGTTCGATCACCGGAAGTATGGGGTCGTCGAGCTTCTTCTGAACCGCCGGCTGCGAAAAGTCGAACACGTGACTATCGACAGTTCGTTGAAACCGGTGCACTTCAGAAAAGTGCAGAAATGCGCGCGTGAGTATCAGACCAACTATCAGAATGTGGGCCATCAGTCCCAAGTGTGAGTGTCGCTGCTTGAGTTTGGCAGCGATGGCCGCCAACGCAAGCGATGCGAAAATGACGATGAATGGTGACACAAAGAACGTTCGGAATGAACTCAATGTTGTCGATGTTTCAAAACTGCGCGACGTATCGACCAATGACAACAGATTCGCGAGCATGACAATGCCGAAGAGATAAAGAAGCATAAGGATCTTATCTTGACGCAGGTTCTTCAGTTGGCTGACAACGCCGATGATCATTAGAACAATGATGAATTTGCCCTCCACCGGGTATTGAATGTGGACCATGATGTCGCTCGAATAGCTCCATGGATGATTGTGCAGGACAGCATAACTCAAGAAATACCTGGCGTTGTGAATGATGCACTCCCAGCCGCCCGCAGCATCGTTCGCATACTCGCCCAACCGCGAAAAAATGAATTCTCGGTTGAAAAACAGCAAGAGGTTGCGCGGGTAAAAAAGTGTCAGCCAAAGGAGCATGCTGATGAAAGCCGCGGCAGTGATCTTTAATCGCCGGCGACTCGATAATCTCCTGAGGCTCTGCCCGCCCGGCGCCGACAATCGCTCAAAATCGATGACACAGAAGGCCAAAATGGCCAAAATGCAAATTCGGCCAATGATGTAGTGAATACCCGCCAGTGCGAAGGCCAATCCTAATGTAAGAACAGCACCCACGTCTGGCTTCTTGTTCAGTATCTGCAACCTTTCCACGCAAAACAGAATCGTGGCGAGCGTCAATACTTGTGGCAGAAGGCTATGCTGAAAAACCAGGAAAACCTGGTTTGTGACCAGCAGCGCACCGGCCACCGAGGCAACGTACCAGCCAAACCATCGGCGTACGACAATATAAAACAGAAATAGGCAAATCAGACCATATAGGATGGGAAGCAGGCGAACAACGAAAAGATTGTGGCCGACGATGTCAGCTAACCAGCGCGATGCGGTCAGGCAGGCGTAACCGAATCTGCCATGATAACCTGCCGAATCGGCACCTTCCTGGATGGCAAGAACCGGCAGCGGTTTGACCACCGGATTGAATACGTAATAGACGACTGCAGCTTCCCACAACGCGATTATTGGCGGGTGTTTGATGCCGGCCAACAGCAATGCGAGACAGCAAAGGAAAACGGCTGCAGTGATTCGAATGCGGCGCTCCCTTGGGATCATGAATGCCACTATGAATGTCCGTAACGTTTCACTCGGAAAGCGCCCTGGCGGAATTGGACGGCCCCAACAGTGGAACTCGCGATCGGTTGTGCGTGAACGTTTCGCCTTGGCAGCTCGTAATGAGTCTCTGCCGGCGACCAGTCCCACGAATCCGGCGCAATAATGGACTACCGCCGGGAAGTTCCGCTGCCGCTACTCGTGATCGATCAATTCGTAATCGATTACGCGGGACCGATTACGAATGGATCGGTTGTGAGTATACACGGACCTCGGCTTAAGTTGGGAGGCATTCGGTCCGGACCCCAAATTGAGAAAACAGCCGTTGGCATTGATGTGTTCGTTGACAACCCGTTTCTCTGAGCCGTCAAAGTAAAGAGGCGAAAGGACAAATTTTAGAAACTTGTAGACCTTCGTATCGCTTGAAAACGCTTTTCAGTCAATCCAGATCGTCCCTGATTCTCTCTGCACCGAATTGCGTAAACACATACTTGCCGTCGACCACATCAAATTTAGCATCCGCTTTCCACTTTATCCTCGCCAGTCTTGCACTCATCGTCACCGTAGCTCGTTTCAGGTTCCGCCCGCCCGTTCGGGGGAAACGCGACAATATAACCGGTAAACGAGCGCTCAACGAAAGTGAAGGGTTCAACCGGATTGATCGTCGTCGCCATGTGTGATATCGGCACCGGCACTACCAAGCCAACAAAAGGCCATCGTTTGTGATTTACGTTCCGGCGCCCGAAGCCGACTGAGAATTGCGCACGGTCAGCATCGCGAACGACGATTTCCGCGGAACAGTGCGGCAAGAAAACAAAGGGTGAAGTGGAAGTGTGCGGCCAGGCGAGAAAGAAAGTGGCCCGCCACCCGCGTCCGGCTGCAGTGAAGATTGAAAAACGGACAACCCAACGCCGATCATGACGATGCCGGGGAGCACGGGGAGCGGGAGATTCCGCCGGTGTTCATGCGCTGGACGACAGGGACGAACATGGAGTACGTCCGCCGCTTGATCTCCGAAGCAAAGCTGGACGTCAAGCCTCTGACGACACACCGGCTGTCGTTGGACGACATCGACGATGCCGTCACGGCCCACATCGAATCACCCGACAGCACGCTGGGAACGGTGATGCGAATAGCCACGGATATGGAGTGATGGAGTACGAGAGTGTTGCAGTCCTGGAGCATTGGATTCTGTGTTCGGGACGACAAGAATCGTCTTCATTCTCAGTCCCGGCCCCAGGACGGACAGTCCTCGTCCCCGTAATCGATGGGGGGGGACCGGACGAGGACGAGGACAATTGGCGCGTTTGATGGGAACTTGAATTACGCGTTGGTATTTGGGCCTCCCCCAGGATTCGGTGAGGCCTGATACTCCAGCTCCTCCAATCCTCCTCACCGTGTCATCGCTTCGAAGTGGTGCGCGATGTGCTCGCCAATGAAGGTAGC
>CAUZSN010000242.1:0-3111 GCA_963582345.1 Planctomycetota bacterium | reverse complement strand
CATGGTGATTGTCTTTCCGTCGGAAGCGCGTGTGTCGATGAAGACAATGGAGGGACGCTTGGGCATAAGTGGTGGTAGAGGCAAAACTTGCTGTGTCCCGCAAAGGCCCCAATCTTCTTGAACTCAACTTTCCCTCCATTTAGTTCCATGACAATTTTGACGGAACGCAGCTCCTGAGGTTCTTCCGGTGTCGCATCAAACCACTGGGTCTCGTAAGACAAGCTGGTTTGACCCGTCGGCTTGAAATAGAACGGTATTCTGGCCCGAGCCTTGAGGGTTACGGGGCCATTCTCCATTTCCTTGACCAGCCGCATTTGGCGTGATTTGGCAAAGGCCCGGAATCGGTCACAGGCTCTGCCGAATACTGTATTATCCTCGTGGACCATCACGGCCAGCTGTTCTTGGCGGCGATCAATCTCCGCCAGCAATGCCTCTTCCTTCCAATGTTTGCTGAGCAGCTCGTTCATCTAATCGTAGTAAAGCTGCTATCAGTAATCAGTATCGTTTGCAAAGACTAAAGACCAGGAGACCTAATCCCACCATCAGGAAGGTCGATGGTTCCGGAATCGTGGTTACGCCCATTCGGAAAACGTCACTCCCGGCGTCGTAGCGAATGAAGTATTGGTCACCGAACGCGGGGTTGGTGGACGAAACCGAAAAGGCCTGCAACACGTCGGACGTCAAACCATTCTTGAGATCGGCGAGGAAAGTTTGAGCGACCATCGGCTCTTCAAAGGTCATTTTCCCATCGTAAAATCCGTATAGGAAATTGTAATCGAAGGGTGCTGGGAAATCGCTGAATTCACCACCCGCTGCCCAGTGAGAACCTTCGCCGCTGATCCCAGAATTGAGCCCAAGCGCATAACCCGCCGCTAGATCGCTGGCTGCGGGAACGACATAGGCGAGATCACTACTGTCTGTCGGATTCGGAATGATAATTTTGTCCGCTTCCTTATCGGAGATGGTCATGAAGTGAACGTCAAAGTGCGGAACCGCCCAATAGCTATTCTCTGGGACGTCTGCGGCATCGGACCAAGGGCCTCCCGGGTGCCCGTTCAGAGCGAAGCCAAGGTCAATATGATCGATGGGGCTGACGTCGAATGAATCACTCGTCGGAAGATCCAGATGGAGGTGACTGTCGCTGGCGAGATTAACGAACGCTGTCGAATCCGCTTCGATGCCCACTTCGACCGTGCCAGAGGTGTTTTCGATCACATAGACACGCGCGGATCCGCTTCCAACGGTCATTGGGGCGCCATAATAAGTGGCTGCAAGAGTAACTGGCGTTGCGAAAGTACATGCCACACAGAGGGTCATTATCATTTTGCGCATCACGGTGTTCTCCAAATCTGGTCATTGATTGCTTCTCTCGGCTTCTCCGAATTCGAACGATCTTTGATCCAACCTGCTTGTCGGACAGCAAAACAACGTGGATCTTCAAAGGTCACATTTTAACTCAATAATTGCAGAACGAAAGAGTCGGGCCGTTTCAGTCGAGATCCGTTCGTAAAATCGAAAAAACGAAGGAAAACTTTATACATTTGAAAACTTGGTATTGATTTGGTTAGATGTCAGAATTCCAGGCCGAAACTGAGGTTCACGAGTCAACTCTTGCGCAACCGAGCAATGGAAGATGCAACAAATTGCTCGCAAACCCACACCGGCGCATATAGCTAGTGCACTGTCATCCAGCCCAATGGCTAAGCAGGATGGCGATGACAGTATCGCAGCAACCTGCCAAGCCGCTCGCGGCAGTCTATGTCAGCAGCTGTTTCGCCGATCTCATCACCAGGATCGTTGAGCTGATTCGCTAACCCCTAATGGTTCCGTTCGCCGTGACAATAGGCCAGGTATTTGCAGACTGTATTACGCAGCTAGTGTTCTCCAAAGAAGATCAGTCTTTCAAGGCACTCGGATTTAAGCGGTCGAAAAGAATCATTCGATGTAGGCATTCCAGTTTGTACGGCGAGGAGGTAAGCAAACCGGATCGACACACGCCTCAACTCGGTACTCGGTGGTCATTACAGACACGTAGCTCAATTCGATAAAGCGTTGGCATCCGGAGCCGAAGGTCAGAGGTTCGAGTTCTCTCGGGGGTACTTTTACGAAAGCTGGTCGGGCACACGAATTCGCCGGTTTGTTCTGCCAGACCACACGGATGGAAAAAGTGCCAATCCAGAAATCAGTGGGCAGCCCGACGGACCGGATCGTCGCACGAGTCTGTCCAATCGTCCCGTGGCGCCGGATAAATGGACGGACAAGGGGCCAGAATCTTGAAAAAAGGAGGGCTGGACGCTCGCTTTAAGCGGTGACAGGGTTTGAAGTCACTATCAGTCGGAAAGTGACACGATCGTAGGGCGGATTGTTTGTCTTTATTTTCTTTGGGGCGGTTGGCCATCGTGGTTGGCAATGAATCGGGTTTGGCACCACTAGGCGGTGGTGATTCCGATAAAATGCAAAACGATTCAGATCAACGAGATTCAAATCGGTGGTCCATGGCCTCGACCTTGGGGTGCCGCAGATATCTTCGTACGTGGCGCTTATGAAGCCTAAATCTGGCACGGTGCCGCTGACTTCGATGACGAAAGCGTGCTGCTGATGGGTGGTACATTCTCTTTCGGACTTGAACGGCATCTGGCCAATCGATAATCCGCAGATTAGTCTCGTCGACGGCATGGTCATAGAGCTGCAACCGTTTCATTAGCGCTCATCAGCGCCTATTAGCGGTGCCCCTCCCTTATACCTTGCCACCTCCTCGATGCCAGGACAGATCGTGGCCTACTGTGTCGTCAAATCGACGACAGTGCGTCGCGATAGTGAGACGACTCTTTCAAGCGAATGCGCTAGAAATCCGGCTTTTGAGCTGATAATGAGAGTCTTGGACTTTTGGCACGGACTTTGCGTACCTGCAAGAACAACAGGCCTGACACAAACCGCAAACGACCCACCCCCCAAATCGTTCAAGGAGATATGCCATGAAGAAAATCGCCGTCGCCGTCGTCGTCAGTTTTGGTTTTGCAGGCTTGGGGACTTCCCAAGCTCAAGCAATTGGCTTCCACTTTGGTGGAGGAGGTGTCCATGTCGACGTCGGGCATGTTCGACACTTTGGTC
>CAUZSN010000241.1:0-3143 GCA_963582345.1 Planctomycetota bacterium | reverse complement strand
TATTATTTTCTTTGAGAAGATTCTCGCATAACAAGTTTCGTCTTGTCGAATTAATCGAGGTCAGTTGAACGGTCATTTGACAATCATCCGCTAGAACCGAGATGATGTGTTTGATGACAACACCCTGTTGTGCCAAGGCAAGCCGACGACGATGAAGTCACGTCAGGAGATCCTCAAGCGTGGCGAACGAAGCTGAGATCACTGAAGTTCAGGATTCCGATCTGCAGGCCGTAGAGCGGCTTGCGGAAGCGTATCGAAAGATCACGATTGAACTGGGCAAGGCAATCGTCGGGCAGCAGCTGGTGGTCGAGGAATTATTGATTGCTATGCTGGCTGGTGGGCATTGTCTGCTGCTGGGCGTACCGGGGTTGGCAAAGACGTTAATGGTCCGGACGTTGGCCGACACGCTCAGTCTTTCATTCAACCGTGTTCAGTTCACGCCCGATTTGATGCCGGCCGACATTACGGGCACCGAAGTCATTCAGGAAGACAAATCAACCGGATCACGCGAATTTAAGTTTCTACAAGGTCCTATTTTTGCCAACGTGGTGCTGGCAGACGAAATCAACCGCACGCCGCCTAAGACTCAAGCCTCGCTGTTAGAGGCCATGCAGGAGCATCAAGTCACCACGGGCGGAAAACGACACAAGCTACCGGAGCCATTCTTCGTACTAGCAACGCAGAATCCAATCGAACAGGAAGGTACGTACCCCTTGCCCGAAGCGCAACTGGATCGCTTTATGTTCGAAGTCCTGGTCGATTATCCGGACGAGGAAGAGGAGTTTCAAATCGTTCGCCAGACGACGACCGATGTGGTGCCGAATGTGGAACAAGTGCTGTCGTTCGAAGAGGTCACGTCTTTGCAGTCGATTGTGCGAAAGGTCCCTGTGGCCGATCACATCATCCGTTATGCCATGCAATTCGCGCGGCTGACTCGTTGCGGTAAAGACAATGTGCCGGATTTTGTCAACGACTACATCAGTTGGGGTGCCGGCCCGCGGGCCAGTCAATGTTTGATCTTGGGTGCCAAAGCGCGAGCCATGCTGCATGGTCGGGCATATGTCAGTACCGAAGACGTCCAGGCGGTCGCACTCCCCGTGCTGCGGCATCGGATCATTACAAACTTCAATGCCGAAGCGGAAGGTGTTAAACCAGACGATATTGTCACACGGTTGATGGAAACTATCCCAACGGGCGTGGCGAATCGGAGCCTTAGTCAACGTTTACCCAATGTCTTTAAATCTGCTGACGCTGGATGATTTTCGGTGAGCAGAAGTCACCGATCAGCTTCGTCGATTTTTTGAGCTGATCGCTCATTTCGAAAGCAGTATTTGTGGACGAGTATCAGAAATATCTGGACTCCAAGACGCTGGCCAAACTGAAAGGGCTGGATTTGAAAGCCCGCTTGATTGTCGAAGGGTACGTTGCCGGATTGCACAAGAGCCCCTACCACGGCTTCTCAGCCGAGTTCGCCGAGCACCGCGAATACGTGCCGGGCGACGATTTGCGGTACGTCGATTGGAAGGTGTATGGGAAAAGCGATCGCTACTATCTGAAGCAGTTTGAGGAAGAAACAAACTTCGTCTGTTACCTGCTGTTGGATACCAGCGAGTCGATGTCGTACCGATCAGAATCGGCGGCGGTTTCAAAATTGGAGTATGCTCAATATGTCGCGGCCGCACTGTCCTACTTGATCGTCCAGCAACAGGATGCCGTCGGGTTAGCGACGTTTGACACTTCAGTGACGCATTTCGTCCGCGAATCTAGCCAACCATCGCACTTGAAGCAATTGTTTCACACAATGGATCAATCACCCGGGGCGGGAGAAACCGCGATGGGGCCGATCTTCCACGGCCTGGCTGAGCGGATCACAAGGCGCGGGTTGGTGATCATCATCAGCGACTTATTTGACGATCTAGAAGAACTATTGTCCGGTCTGAAACATTTTCAATATCGTCGGCATGATGTGAGCGTCATGCACGTGATCGACCCCGCGGAGCAAGATTTTCCGTTCGAGGAACCGACGTTGTTCAAAGGCTTGGAGGGCTTGCCGGATCAGATTGCCGATCCTCGTGTGCTGCGGAAGGCCTACAAGTTAGAGTTTGAAGATTTTTTGGTGCAAGTGCGTCGTGGCTTACGGGATCTTTGTATGGAACACGTTCTGCTGCGGACGGACACTCCGTTGGACGTGGCACTATCTAGCTTCCTACAGGGTCGCATGCGTTGGGTACGGAGGGCGAGTTAGTATGGCACGGCCATTTTGAGATGTCCGGCTTGAATCGTTCAACGATGACATTTCCAGGGCTACCCGATGACCACGTTTCCATTACAACTCTTGGCATTCGGTTTTTCCAGCCCGTGGATGCTGATCGGATTGGTGCTTGCCGGGATTCCGATCATCGTTCACTTGCTTCACAAGCGAAAGTACAGAGAAACGTACTGGGCGGCGATGCGGTTCTTGTTGGAAGCCACTCGCAAACACTCGCGACGTCTTCGTCTGGAGCAACTGGTCCTGCTGATTGTGCGCACATTGATTCTGGTATTTCTGGTGCTAGCGTTAGCGCGGCCAAACGTCACGACGTCTGGACTTCAATTCCGGGCCGATGTGTTGACGCACCGTATCATCGTCGTCGATGCATCGTTCAGTATGGCTCATCAGCCGGCTGAGTTCAGCCGATTCGACCGCGCCAAAGATGTCGCTCGACAAATTATCTCAGGTATGGCAAGGGGTGACGCTTTGAATCTGGTGCGCATTTGCAATTCGGAACCGCGGACCATAATTCGCCAGCCGGCCTACCAGAAGAACCTGGTGATTGATGAGCTGAACCAATTGCAGGTCACACATCAGTGTGGTGACGTGTTGGTAGCACTCGAGGACGTCACGAAATTACTTTCCGAGGTGCCGGATATCCCTCAAAAAGAGGTCTATCTCATCAGCGATTTTCAGAGCGAAAGCTGGGCACCTGGATCAAGTGGTCATAAGGCGCAAATCCGGCGCTTACTAAGACAGATTTCACAGCGAGCAAATCTGGTTCTGACCGACCTGGGTCTGGAAGGTACACAGAACTCGGCAATCCTCAGTTTTACCGTGGAGTCTCCATTCGTGTCGATTGGTCGACCTGTGAACCTGAAAATCGTCGTCC
>CAUZSN010000240.1:0-3173 GCA_963582345.1 Planctomycetota bacterium | reverse complement strand
ATAATGATGAACCCCGGCTCTTCAAGGCCGTTGGTCGAGGTCAACAACCGTCTTCATGCGAGAGCGATCCGCAAGTTGCCGATCTCGCTGGTTCCAACCAAACCCGACACGACGCAGTACCAAGTGATGCGGTTGATGCACTTTCGGGGCTGGAGGCATGTTCGAGTGCTGAATTTATCGGACCTCCGCACTCCCAAGAGTGCTGAGTTCATCAAGCTGTTCCAGCGATTGGAAGGAGAATCACAATTCGACTCGCATTCCGTTTTCTCCAAAGCCCGAACGGACGAATTGTCGCTCAAACTTCCCACGAGCAGGAAAACGCCGCTTATACTGGCCTGGGGAATGAGCGACAAGTTGAATCCACTGATTGAACGCTGCATGTCGAGGCTTTCACGCAAGAGCAACCTCATGGGCTTGCTGGAGCCAAACACTACGAATAAGTACCGTCACCCATTGCCATCTCTCCAAAAGGACCAGCGGCATTGGCTGGAGATGATGATTCGACAATTCAAGGAATGAGTTATTCACGCTTCGAGGCCGAGGCTACCACCACGTGACAGACACCTGCCCCTTCTGCCAACCCGATAGTGAGCAAATTTGGTTCGAGGACCAAATGGGCTTCGTGCTACGGGACGCTTATCCGATCTCGCAGGGTCACGCATTGGTGGTTCCCAGGCAACATGTTGCCAGACTGTACGACTTCCCGGAAGACACGCAGGCGGCGCTGTGGCAATTGGCTTCAGAGACACGCCGCCGAATTGACGAGGAACTTCGACCGGACGGATTCAACGTCGGAGTCAACGACGGCGAAGCGGCAGGGCAAACGGTGATGCACGCCCACATTCACGTCATTCCTCGTTGGAACGGCGACGTGGCCGATCCGCGAGGCGGCATTCGCTGGGTGATCCCAGAGAAGGCTCGTTATTGGGGTGGCGAATGACAGCCGTACCGCCAACACCGGAGGAGCAAGTTCTCTTCCTTCTCAACATCCAGCGGCTGTTGATGGAAGGCCAGTTCACCGCCAGCTACAAATTTGCGCTGCTTCATGCCATTGCTAAGTTGTGTGTTGAGAAATCCGATAATTCCGGTGCCG
Source organism: Planctomycetota bacterium (assembly GCA_963582345.1). Taxonomy (GTDB): domain Bacteria; phylum Planctomycetota; class Planctomycetia; order Planctomycetales; family Planctomycetaceae; genus CAUZSN01. The sequence goes on along the minus strand of CAUZSN010000240.1, from coordinate 2,080 downwards.
CACTCGATCTGGATGTCAAAGACATTTCCGAGAAGTTCATCGAGTTGTACTGGCAACAGTGTAGGCCGTTTCAGCTTGGTGGTCAGTCCACAGGAATCGTTCTCCAGCAAAACACCGGACGGCAGGCCGCTGTGATCTCTAAAGTCATCAAGGCGCAGCACGATTTTGGCGGATCGTTGTTCAAATTGAAGCAGACGGCCCCCGATCTATGGCGTTCATTAAATAGCAGCGTGAAACGGGTAGTCAATGAGATGCCGCTCTGGAAGTTGCAAACGGTAGGCAGCGAAAGACTAGACTTTCTCTATGACAACTTAGACGCCACAACGACGACCGTCACGTTGAAGCCCGGCGTAGCCGTCTGCTTTCGAGATTTCTCTGAGCTACTGCGTAATCTGATCCAGGGGGCTTGGGTGCGGTTTGTGCAAAAACTGAACGCCAACGATCTCGGCAACCTCACAGATCTTGGCACGTTCCTGTTTGATCAGGAACGATCCTCATTGAAGATGTACAAGCACGTCCTACTGGACTTCCAAGAGCGGAAATGCTTCTATTGCCACGATATTCTTCGAGGCGAAACCGACGTGGACCATTTCATACCATGGTCTCGATACCCAACAGATCTTGGGCACAATTTTGTGCTAGCCCATCCCCGCTGTAACAACGCCAAGTCAGACTACCTTGCGGCTGAGCAACATCTGCACAAATGGGCAGAACGCAATCGTCTTCGATCCGCAGAACTGGCTGAGCGACTGCGTGATGCGAACCTGCCACACGAAAATGCTGCATCGATTCGCATTACCGAATGGGCCTACGAGCAAGTGGAGAAATCCCACGGGCAAGTCTGGATCAGCGATGCTGTGTTCCAGCACTTGGGTTCTGGATGGAGGAAGTTGCTGATGGCGTGATTTACTCTGGAAGCGTCATTCTCAACTCAATCGGCCTGTGCGCTCGTAGTGTCGTCGTCGGGAAAATCGTCTTCTAGGACAAGCACTTTGCAGACAGGATTCCAGTCCTTCGCTGGTCCCGCTACGAATGCAAAGTCTAACATCGAGTCTGGATAGTTGTCGTTCCCGTCGCCATCAGAATCGCTCCAGTTGCTGTCGATGAACTCGGTCGGTTTTATCCATATCCACACGTTGTCTCGGAGCATCTCGACAAAAGCATCGTTGCCTTCCTTGGTACGAAAGTCGTAGTCCATGTTGAAGTCGCCGATGCGGAAGAGAGATTCTCAAAAAAAATGAAATCTAACAAATTGAGTTAATCAGCCACACTTTCTTTGATAATGCCGTCATAGACTTGTCTTGCTTTTTCATATGCCGCCGCGGCCGCCGGCTGTTCCGCGTTGCGGATTCCGCCTTTCTTCGCGTTCCAACAAACGTCGACCGCCTTGCGGCACCATTGGGCACTGCGGCGACTGGCTCGGATCGGCTTACCGCCAACTTTAACGAAGATTGGGTTCGTGTGCGCAGAGGGGAAGATACGCACTGCCACCCAACTAGAATGCTCAATGTCGACGTCGATGTCTAATTCTTGGGTCGAACCATCCGCGACGACAGTCTGTGTCTTGACCGGGTAACCGTTGACGATCACCTCCACTAGGACTTTACGCGAGTTGCCGACACGAGCACGTTCAATGTGCCAGTACGGCTTTTCGTCCAGCCGGCTGTTACGAATTGCTTTGGTGCGAGGGGTCGGCTTGGCGACAAGCAGGGCATTGACGTCGAACGACACCTTCACTTTGCCAGGCTTCTTCAGGTCGTACTGACTGATGTTTCCGCCCGACCCCGGTTCACCGATAGCAACTTCATTCAATTGAAAATCGAATATGTGGCTGCGACCGTCTCCGCAATAGCTGCGGCCGTTCTTTACACCAAGGATCCACGAGTCAAAATCTAGCTTTTGATTGGGATCTAGCTTCACATAAATCCGCCCCAATCCAACCTTGTCGCCGTAAATGCAGGGAAAATCCGTCTCGCCACTGATCCGCGTGCGGTAGCCGCAATTCAACGTATGGTACCAAATGTTTAACTCCCACACGCTGGGAGTGTCGACACTCGAAATGAAATGACACACGTTGTGC
>CAUZSN010000239.1:0-3186 GCA_963582345.1 Planctomycetota bacterium | reverse complement strand
GTTATTGGTGATCGAGACCCCGGAGAAAGACATTGAGCAGGCAACCGATCAGGACCACCGACAGTTGGAAGAAAGAGCAAATTCAATTGTCCGAAAAGCAAATCCTCAAACTCCAAGAGGACTTTGAGGAAAAAGAATGTGAAAAATCTGTCCAGTATCTCGCAAATGCACGCGACAACGGTCAGTCGGGAGAGATTCCCGCCGACCCACTGCTCAAGTTGGCCGAGAAAATCGACGCGAGTGGAGTGGCGCCCGGTAAGACAACCCCACCAGTCGCGAGCAAGCCGCACGCGGCAGCCAAGGGGGAATCAAATGACTACCGGCAGAGCCGGTAGTATGAGGAAGGCCCCGAAAAAGAGCCAAGGGGCAGTCAAAATCGAATTCAACATGCGGTTGGGTATGGCGTCTCCAATCTCGAATAGCGGTTCTCCTTGACCCTCGGGGCAGTCCTCTGGAGAATCACTTTACATCAATACGCAGGAAACGGCCGAGCCTTGTCAGTTCTCACCGGCAGAGCCGGTGGTTTAACGGTGTAATTATTCAACCGCGCGCCGGACGCATCAGACGCTTAACGGGGTTAGCTGTTGGAGAAACATCAAATGGAATTGAAGCAGATTGCGTGCACCGAATTGCATGAGCATCCGGACCACGACGGCATTTTCCGCGACGATGTGACCAAAGCGATCGCGGCGGAAGTGAACAGCGAATTTCCCAAACACCATGCACTGATCGTCCGACCTGAAAGTGACTTGGTCAAGCGAATGGAAGCGACTGGTCTGTTCTACGCCCGCTTCATAGACAATTGGGTCGTGCTCGCTCCCACGCGATGGAAACTGCGTAAAGCGGTCCCAGTTGTCAACGAGACATTGGCGGAGTTGAAGGTTCAGCAGCATCCAGACAAAACGTTCATCGGACGCAGTGAACAAGGGTTCGCTTTCCTTGGAACGCAGTCGAACGTTCAGACTTGGGATTTTCAGGACCAGGGGCGAACCACCGATGCTATTGATCAAGTGGTACAACTTTACGAGGTGGCTATTGGAGTGGATCGACAACTTCTCAAAAAATCAGCGTTTCGTGTTCGGCACGCGGTTGGCCGACCAGGCGCTGGATGTGATGGAGACACTTGCTGCAGCGGTCTATACTCAGCAGAAAGCAGCGCTACTGTTAACGGCTAATCTACCGATCGAAACGTTGTGGTGGCTGGTTCGGCCGACAGATAGGAGTTTGAATCCACGTTCATGAACGTAATATACGTAATGTGTCGTGGTGGAGAACGGTGAATTAGAATTCTCCACTCCCTTCCAGAATCTAACAAGAAAGTGGTTGGCCAGCACACAGGCCGTGAGGGGATTATTCGCGATTGGCGACGGCCTCGGCCAGTTCCAGGCGGGCACTGGTGGGAGCACACGATCTGGCCAACATGCACCTCCGACGGTACCGGCAAGAACCGTACCACGGGCATTACAACCGTTTCCGGTCCAAGTCGCCCGACTCTCCAAACTGGGCACCCGAATAGACGGCCACCATCGTCTGCAGCTTGCGGAGTGTGCGGTACTGCCGGTACCGAACTTGCTCGGACGAAAGACTAAGCTCTTTGGCAACGTCGGCCACGCTGCAGCCATCCAGCAAACGACGCTGCACCACTTGATAGTTCAGTGCGGAAACGTGGCTACGCAGCTCGGTGAGCATCGACTGGATGAACGCATCCTCCCATGTGCGTTCGTATTGAACCGCCGGGTCAACCTCTCGACCTTCGGGCTCTTGTCTTTCACTGACGACATCAGCCAAACGAACCGATGATCTCCGTGAATTGCGTCGCAACAGGTCAATCGACTTGCTGCGCACGACAGTGTACAGCCAGGAACGCAATCCCGGACGGTTTTCGCTCCGCTCGAACGAAGGCAACTTGATGGCAACCTTGTTCCAAACGTCCTGGCAACAGTCATCGATGTCCGAATCGCTCACGCCGTGAGCTGCGACGAAACGTCGAATCAACCCGCTATACACGCGGTAGAATTCGTCCCAGGCCTCCGTCAAGACCGAATCAGGGGCCTGCCGTTGCAACTGGGTGCGCAGGTACGATTTCGCCTGGTTAAGCAGTGGTAGCACGGTTTCATCGGTGTATTCGTCACTGTTCAAAGCAGACATCCCCTGTCGACGCACCAAACGTAGCACCGGATTGCACTCCGCGTCATTCCGCTGATCACGATGGTTTCGAAATTCAGGTTTCGGTGTTCAGTGTGCACCATTCCCGCTGGCGTAACCATGTTGCCTGTTGAGTTCGCTCTATTAGAAACAACTGTTACCTGACTCTCCAACTCTTAACATCTCAATTTGGCAAATTGGGAAACGGTGGCAACTGACATTTTCCGACTATCGACTAGTTGACCCTCTTACTTCAGGTGTGACCGGGAAAAACCTTTGACGCTGGGCACCGACTGTCTTCGCAAGTCGTTTGCACACCATTACTTCGGACAACCATCCGAATTAGTTTCTCCCTGCCGCGCAACAAATGGGTCGTTGCGGCGTTTCACTATTACTGTCGAAGGGAAATGTCAACAAAAATCCTGTCATCACCACATGAAAGAAAAACGATGTCAACATCACACAAAAACAAGATTCGAACGCTCAGCCTGCAGTCCCTAGAAAATCGCCACATGATGACGGGTAACGTTCTCGGCTTAATGTCCGGTACGACACTCGAACTCACCGGCGATGCTAATGACAACGAAATCGAGGTTGTACAAATTGCTCCCAATACGATTGAAGTCATTGGACATAGTGGCACTACCGTAAATGGTCTGCCTAGCGATTTGTTTGCCTTTAGTCTGCTGGAAAACATTCAGGCGGATCTTCACGACGGCAATGATAAGGCAGCTTTTGAAAGTATCGTCCTTCCTGACTCCTTGAATGTTACCACTGGGATTGGCGATGACGACGTCAAACTTCACCGGGTGCAAACTTACCAATCCTCCATCAATACCGGCGACGACCACGACAGGGTTAGAATCCACGATGTAAATGTTGCCGATAGACTTACAATCGAAACGGAGTCGGGAAAAGACGTGGTTACCTTACACCGCCTGCAGACCAACGAACTTGATGTGTTCACTGGCTATGAGAACGACAGGGTCGGTATGCATAGGGTGCACGCGGGCGGAATTATCCAAGTCATAACCGAAGACG
>CAUZSN010000238.1:0-3241 GCA_963582345.1 Planctomycetota bacterium | reverse complement strand
ACCACCGGCCGGATTCACGGCATTGTTCAACGGCAACGACCTGACCGGATGGAAGGGTCTCGCCCACAGGAATGCCAATGATCGTCGCTCGCTCACGGGCGACGGATTGAACAAGGCCCAGGCCAGTGCCGACGCGATCATGCGTGAGCATTGGAGTGTGGTGGACGGCATTCTGACTTACGACGGCAAAGGTCAAAGTCTCTGCACAGCGAAAAACTACGGCGACTTCGAATTGTACATCGACTGGAAGATCCCCACCGGAGCGGACTCAGGAATCTACCTTCGCGGAACGCCGCAGATACAGATTTGGGATCCCTGGGACCCGCGCGTTAAGAAAGGTCAGGAACCTCCGGCGACTCCCGACGAATGGGTCGCCCAGTTCCGTAATGGACGCAACCTCGGTTCTGGTGGTCTTTGGAACAACAAGCGCTGGCGTAATACACCGACGACGCTCGCTGACAAAAAGCCGGGTGAATGGAATACCTTTCTGATTCGCATGGTCGGTGACAAAGTGACGATCTGGTTGAACGAGAAGCTCATCGTCAGTCGAGTCGCTCTGGAGAACTACTGGGACAAAACCGGTACCGTTCCGCTGGCACGCACCGATCAGATCGAGGTGCAGCATCACGGCAGCGAATTGTTTTTTAAGAATCTTTATATTCGCGAACTGCCTTACTAAAGCCGAACACGCGTCCGAGGAATAGTTTCAGACGTTGATTGGGATTGGAGGGAGCCTCGCGGTTCCGCCCCTCCCACCAGCTAGCCGGAACGCATCTTTCATGACCCGGACGCTTCCGCTTCGAGCGACACTCACTACGATTCGAGGGTTATTCTGGACTGAAACCATTTTTCAACTGCCGCACTGTCGCCGCGTGTTTCAAAACATCCCACTCAAAATTCGGGACACCCTACTGACCTACTTGGCGCAAGCCATCCGGCGCCTTTGAGTCGGCTGGTTTCGGACGCGATTTTTGATAAAAGTCGAGCTTAACGATTCGTTCAGTATGCGCTACGAGCCCGATGTAGCTCGCTTTGAACATGTTCCGCGCCGCATTCTTGTGGAAGTCAAGATGGGGCGACGACCACCGTCGCTATCGTTAGAGTGACATCGAGCCATCAAGATTTTCGCCTCCGTCCGCACGTGTTGTTGCGCGCTGAGGTCGATATCACTGGCGTTCGAATGCGTCGACCAGGAATCACTTTGAGCTGGATTGTATATCGATACTGTTTTTCTGGTGCCGCCAAAAATACCAGCTCATAGACATTCCCTTGGGCCCTGATTCCCGTCACATCCAGAGTTGGACTGTCCATTCGAGATAGAGCCGTTGCAATCAACTATCATCACGAGAGTCATTGAATGTAACGCCCTTGCCGCCAGGAACGAATCACTCTAGAGAAACTGAACCAGAGGGGTAAATGCGAGTCCTTTGTCCAACAATACTGTTGGTGTGTTGTTGCGTCACCGCTGGCGCAGACGAGTTTAAGCAACCACTGGTGCGCGTCGTTGACCTTAATATTGGCGAGATGCGGGAAGTGACGCTGCACAACGTTGAAATGTGCAGCATCGAACTTCTGAACGTGCGCGTGGAACGGGACCATGTGATGCACGCTATCCGGCAGGTCGAAGTCGATGTGAAAATCAACGGGCAGAAGGCAACACTGGTCAGCGGCCTTTACCGTCTGCCTCGCTTAGTTGGATGTGTGCAGATCGATTGTCCAGTCACTGACAACTATAACAGAGACAGCCACGTCAACCACTGGGGCATTGTCAAGAACGCGCGATTTCGTCTGTGGCCAAAGGACACGGCTTCGCGGATGCCATCGGTGTCTACAACCAGGTGGCCTCCGGACAGGAGTGAAAACACAGAGATCATGAAGACGCTGCTGGCAATCGGGGCACATTACGATGTCTGCATTTTTTGTGTGCCCAGCATTCTGCTGTAGGGCATCCGAAAATACTACCGTGTTGTGATGCAGCATCTGATCGGAGATTACTCCAACTGGCCTCCCGCGCACGGTCGTGCGGTCGCGAAAATGACGGCTGAGTTGTCGGCGGATCACGGAGTTGAAACGCAATTCCTGGACTTCGTCTCCCACCGCTTTGATGTCCAACTCGACAATCAGATCGTCGTGGTCGAGGTCGTCGCAAAGATCAAGCCCGACGTCGCGCTCGCGCTGTGGAAGGAGGACAACGACAATGATCATATGGTCGCGAGAGAGCTGAGCCGAAACGCGCTACGCCATGCAAATAGAATTCTGGGAGACGAGACCTACCGACCGCCGAGTGATATGTTGGCAGCAATTCTCGGACTGATGGGGTAACTGCGGCTCGCCGGGCACGCAGGAAAAATGGATAAACTGCCGGGAATCGCAGCTGAAATTGCCTCTTAGCTTTAGCGGCAGACCCGGTCCACATCGCCTCAGAGTTCGCGAACGCCTGTTTCGCGTAACCCTTCATTTGTAGGTTATTTGTGGCCACCGGGAATTGCTGATATGTTGGGACCATTATCCCGATCGACAACGCAAGGTATCCCCCTCGCGACAAGTCTTAAAACGTCAGTTGAGGTATAAGACTACGTGCATTACTTATCGCATCTGAATTGGCGAAGAGAATCGTGAATCACCCTTCGAGTATACTCGCGGCAGTTTTCGTAGCGACCATGGGATTGGTTTGCCACGCTGAATCGCATGATTCGACGCAATGGATCTGGGAGAGTCGTGGCTCAAGGCGATTTGATACGGCAGAAACCTTTGATATTCCAAGTTCACCCAAGACTGCCCGTCTAAAGTGTGCCGTCGATTTCTGCACAGCGACCGTTTGGTTGAATGATAAAGTTGCATGCGATTTTCACGGTTCGATCCGTATGCAAACGGTCGACGCTTCACGGTTTTTGAAACAGGGGAGCAACCGAATCCATCTGTCGGCGAAAATGATCGATGGTCCGGCCGCAATCGCCTATGAACTGGAAATCGTAATGGAAGACGGACTCGAACAGATCGTGCGATCATCGGATCGCAAGTCGGAGAGTGCCGAGTGCGGGTCATCCAGGCGCCAATTCTTTGGTGATATTGTTCACGAACCATGGTGGAGCATCGGGCGATCGCCAAACGTCGGTGTCTTTGATGAATACAACCAATGGGAGGAAGCGGTCTCTGGTTCGGCGGAAAAGGAATTCGCTTCATTTCAGATACCTGATGGTTTTGAGATAGAACTAGTTTACAGTGCCAAGCCCGAACATGG
>CAUZSN010000237.1:0-3305 GCA_963582345.1 Planctomycetota bacterium | reverse complement strand
AGCGTTTTTGCGATTGCCATCCTCGTGAAACAGCCGTGCCATGTAAATCTCAGGACGGGTCAGTTGTGAATCGAAATTATAGGCCTTGCGATAGGCGGCGTAGGCATTCTCTCGCCCTTCTTTATTTCCCTCTAACAATTTGAACTCGACTTGTCCTAGTCGCAAATGCGGACCAGCTTCGTTGGGGGTTAGTTCGGCCCAAGACAATAGATGTTGTTTTGCTGTCGGCCAATCCTGGCGAGATTCGGCGACGACAGCCGCGCCGCCGTAAGCCCGCGCCTGCATGTTCTTTTTGCGAAACGCATTCCGCGAAAAAGTTTTGCACAATTCGATTGCTTTTTCGTAGCCAAGTTCCGCTTCGGTGATTCGTCCTTGGGACCGCGCCACGTCCCCGAAAACGATATAAGATTCGGGATCATCTGGGCTGGATTTTACTGCGTTTTCCAAAGACGAACGGAGAGCATTGATCTGATTGATTGAGCCGTAAAGCTGCGCCAACATGACGTCCGCCGGTGCTAAATCGTCGTTCTTTTCCGAGGCGGATACGAGGGACTCGCGGGCACCTGCAAAATTGCTCTGTTGGAAATCATTGAGCGCTTGCGATACCTCAGGAAATTTCGAGGCAAGCGGGTCTTCAATCGTCGATCGTAAAAGTTGCTCCACCGTCAATTGCCCGTGCGCGATCGGGCCAATACTGATGATCGAAACCGCGGTAAGTATGACAGGAAGATAGCGAGTCCAGGAAAATTGGCGGTGGTACCGCGGCGAAGCAAGAATCCTCATAAAATCATCCCTTGGGTGCTGTTTTGAATGGTTCATTGATGCGTTCTTCTATATGAATTCTAGTATATGAATTCTAGTCGATATCGCTCTAATTCACACGTGGTAGTGCGGCATTCTCGCAATGAAAGCTCATCCGCCACCGGAATAATCCCTACATCCATGGTGACCGTCGCCGGCAAGTTTGGGCGGTTTGGAATTCGCGTTTCTGCCGCACAAGGCGGAAGGGGACGGTGTGAGAATTGTGGGTAAGGACAAGGGCTTAGATCTACCCACATCTCTTTGCGGCAACGTCCAAAAAACGTGTGGGGTTTGGGGCGAGACGCGATACTTTGCATGGTGCGGATAACAGCTTACGAAAAAACACAGCAGGATTGTCGCTTGAGCAAACCCGCTGCCTTCCGCGAAAGAATTATAAAAAATTTGCCCATTCAATGAAAGAGCCCGGCCCACCGTAGAGCGGCGAACCGGGCCTTAAAAATCTCGTAGTTAAGGATCCAACTTGTGAAAGGCGCCTTGCAGCAACCTTTGGGAAAGGGGATCCGTTACGAGGTGGTGGCTGCCTAAGCGACAACCCGCCAGTTGTGATTAGGTGATGCCACCTCGCTGGCTAATACAGAAATAATCCACTAAACCACCTCCTTTCCACTAGTTACTCCCCGCTTCAATCGCCCTGCCAGAGCTGCGATTTCTTCGCGGGCCGCTAGTCCATCGCGCCGCGTTAGCGCGACACAGTACACATGCTCATTATAATGTCAAAAAATCGCGTCGCTGGCAAGTTCTACGAACATTTCTCAGAAAATTTAATGGGCTCACCCAAAAGTAGACAACGGTCACGGATCGTTGAACTGAGATAGACACATAGGATTAACAGGTGTTCAGCGGCCCGAACAAGGCGTTAACCGCCTTATACGGCATCTCTAGCATGCCGATTACTCTGTAATTTTTTCCGAATTTCTTCTTTGAACTTATTCATCACTGAATCTTTGTCCGTCTGTTCAAGAATTCGATGGACGACCATCTTGGAGCCAGTGGAACCCCACGAGGCCCCCTGTTCGAAATAACACTTAGCCGACGTGCCAACGATGTACGAGCCGTAGGCAGCCAATCCGCCTTGCGGTAGCGCCGTGATCGCCATGGCGTGACCAAGAGTTACAGCCTTGAGCGCCCCACACAACAAATGAAATGAGAGTTCACCCACTCCGACCATGCCTGCCGATTTGGCAATCGACTTGACAAGCGTTCCGGCGTGAGCGCGCGTCATGGTCAGTCCGTAAACTCTTGCCAAGTGAATGATCATCGTCGCATCGATGGCGAAGCCGCTGGCAGTGTCTAGATAAGGGGCCGGGTTCAGCGCCACCGCCACTCCCTTGAGTACGGCGTACCTCCAAATGACGGAATTGGCCGCTTCTTCGCGCATGCGAATTCTCAAGGTGCCGATGCGGTCGCTCTTGTCGGCGGCATACATCGCCACGTTGAGGGCCACCAGTCCCAATCCCTCCCGTTCCAGGATTTCAAGGATCCTCACCTTAAGTGGTTCGACATCTGGTTCTGGTTTCCGCCACTCGGAACGGCTAGTTCCATCGGCAGACTCGATGATCAATTGGACTTTGCGCGGATCCGCGCTTGTCAGCACGATATCTTCTGCTTCCATCATCCCCAGCAGCCGTTCATCACGAAGAACATCCCGTAACCGCTTCCGGTCTTCAGGCGAATAATTGTCGATCTTATTGAACACGAGCAGGATCGGTTTGTTGGCAGTTGCCAGGTCCAACAGTGCCGAGAATTCAATCTCGTTCAAATCAGAATCGGTTACGAACAAGATCAGGTCGGCCCGCTGAGCCGCTTGATGCGCAATTTCCGCTCGCTCGGTACCGCCGACTTCATTTAATCCCGGCGTATCAACGAGGATCACGCGCGAATCGGCAAATCCGGGCATGCTGTAACCGGAGGCATTCCACGACACATCCCAGACGTCCTTCGTCCAACCCCCCTGCACATTAACTTCCCGCACGGTTTCTCCGACAAGTGCATTGATCAGTGCGGACTTGCCGGTGCTAATCTCGCCAAAGACGACAATATCGATTTGGCCACGAGCCAGTTTGTCTTGCATCGCCAGCAAGTCGCGCAAGTCATCGCGGAGCCGCTGTTTCTCTTCGTCCGAACAGTGGCGAATTCTGTCGATGGTCGACTCGACGGACGCGATCGCCTGTTCCCAACGGTCATCGTCAAGGGCTGGAGAATCGGGTGATTCGAGAGACACTGGATCTTCAGCCATTCTGTTCATCCCATTTGGATCTTGCCGTGCCAATCAGCTTTCGAAGCTGATTAACGCTGATCATTTGTTCCCACTTGCGCTGCGCCAAACCGGCCAATCCCCCTTCGGGATCATTCATTGCATTGCCGAAGTAGTCAATGAATACACTTCCAATCCAACGGGTGATCAGTGCCTGCGCGATGCCCTGCAGCACACCGCCCGCCACCCATCCGGCGCCTGGGACACTCTTGAGAAGTGAGCCCACAGC
>CAUZSN010000236.1:0-3326 GCA_963582345.1 Planctomycetota bacterium | reverse complement strand
CCACCACGGGGATTCATTGTCCACAACCTCCTGTGGTGAGGCATCAGTTCGCACTACTACGTACTCCACATTCTGACTCTGCATGTGATTGTCAGACATAAAACACACGAAGCATAAAACATACACGCCTCTTGTGATCTTCAACATCTACCCTCCTGGACTCACTCACTTGCATCAAACGTCTATCCCAAGTATCTGTGCGGCATTTTCAAAATACACCTTCTTCAAAACCGAATCCGGTAGACCTAAACCGTAGATGCGCCATCGCCCTTGTGGAGGAATCTTCGCAGGAGCGTAGTCAAAGTAGTCATCTTCTGTCTCTAGAAATCTAAAGTAAATTTCATAGAGAGTGTCGCCGAAGACTTGTTGCGGCGTCGCATCACCTTCAGGCGCAGGAATCGCATCTGTTCCAAACAAGATTCTATCCTGATAATTCTCGAAAAATCGACGGGCGGTTCGAGGTTGACGACCCAATTCACCGATCCGCGCGCCCAATTCCACGTATAAGTTCGGAAATCGGTCGAGAGCCTGACTTACACTAGAAAGATTTTCTGCATTGTGGCCAACATGAAGACCGATGAACGTTGTGGCGGGATGACGAGCCAAGACGCGATCGCGCGCAGCAAGCAGTGCAGCGTGGCTTGGAAAATCACCACCGTAAAATGACCACTCCGGATGTGCATGAAGTTCCTCGTACCGTTCGTTTAGTCCATCAATCGGCAGGAAAAACGCTTCCGGGTCAGAGACATGAATAGCGACCGGCATCTCGAGTGCTGCACAAGTCTCCCACATTGGATCAAATCGTTGATCGTCTATTGCGATTAATGCACCGCTGGTCACTTGCTCACGTAAATATAAGCCCAGCATCTTCGTCAACTTGAGTCCCCGTGCGCCAGCCTTATGTGCTTGTTCGATTTGTTCCGCTTGAAATCGAGGATAGTCCGGGTCGGCCACATGGTTCCATGACGGCTCGGTGAATGTGATAAACCGGTCTGGATATGCTTCGTCGAACACACGTCGTGCTTCGACTAAACCTGACCCAACGCCACCGGTCAAGTTAACCATCGTACGCACACCTTTACGATCCATGACCGGAACCAATTCTTCAGGTCGACCTAGGATACGAATTCGTTCTCCAAAAGGATCTGATCCCAGTGGGACATCCGACCAAGTAACGTGGGTATGAACGTCGATGACGGAAAAACGTGCTCGATCGACGTGGCTTTCCGGAACATGCAGCATACTTTTGGGTTCAAATTCTTCTAGGGTGATACCTTCCCTTTCAGTTGGGAAAACTAGAGGATCATTCCGCTCAGCCAAACGAGCACAGTGAGCCGAACCCACCAATAAACCACCCGTGGCCGTAAGCCATCCCCGACGATTCCATTTACGCATCATATTCTCCGAACAACTTGTTCACCCTTAACCAGAACATTGACCAGTAATAGTCAACAGACACAGTAGCGATGATTACACCTACCCAACTACTTCACGGAATAGGCGCACGTAATTACCACCGATAATTTTTTCGATTCGGCCGGTCGAATACCTTCTCCGTTGCAATGCCTGCACTAGGTGCAGCAGGCGCTGTGGATGGCTCAATTCAGGCACTCGCATATGCTTGATCTCCCATGTGAGTTCTGGATATTGCTGGCGCCGCCTCGCAAAGCTTCGATTATGGTCCTCGACCTCAGTGGGTCGCATGGCTGTCATATCAACAACATCCTGATCTGTGCCGACTGCCACCGAATCTTCACCTCCAAGATTGATTACGTGTTCAACATGCTCGATAAAATGATCGATCGAGATCGTTGGATCTTTAGTCAACCAACCGCTCTGATTGTAGACACAAAACACGCCTCCATTTTCTGCCAGTAGACGAATATTCCGATCGCTCACGTTACGCGGGTGCGGACATAAAGCGAGGCACCCCGAATGAGAATAAATCACCGGTTTAGTTGATGCGAGGATTACATCAAGAGATGAACGATCACCGACATGTGATAGATCAACAATCACTCCATGGTCATTGAAAGCTTCAATGACCCGATATCCGTACTGACTTAATCCCGCGTTCGCAGGCTCCCAACAACTATCCACGAGGAAATTACGATTGCCGTCGGCGAGCTGAATTTGACGCACTCCTCGATCAATAAAGGTCTGCAATTTCTCAAGGTCCCAGCCAAATGGAGCGGACATCTGGAAACAATAAATGAATCCAACCCTACCAACTCGTTTGACGGAATCAAGGTCCGCCGCATTCGTCACTTTCACAAACACGTCCGAATGCTTCCGAACAATTGCATCCCACGTATCAATGCGCTTCACGACAGCTCCGAACATATTCTCGGCCTTGCTTAGCACGGCAAAATTTGCCGTCATATTCATTGCCATTGCCGTAATACCGGATGTTCGTAAGGCTTCGACCTTTTCGCGCGTAAGATACTGAACAAACGTTCGCGGTGGCGGCGCCATCGCAAAGCACATTGCATCAATTGCATACGCACGACGGTAAATCGCTTCTGGAGTTTCTTGACTCAGGTCTTCAGTTCCCACTACTCCGCTGGTTGCCAATAAAGTGCCGCCACCAACGGTTCCGATGAATTCTCGACGATTCATGAAGAATCTCCTCTCAAGTTTGAACGACTCTGGTTGTGTAAAGCTTAAAATCTAGGCTCAAAGACTAGAAGCACGCAGCAAGGCAATGGCTGGACACCTGTATCGAGCTATAATCTGGCACAATATTAAACTAAACATGTTTATAAAATGAGGAACCCATGAAAAACCTATTTTCCATTGGTAGCCTAATCATTCTGAGTCTTATGGTCGGCCGCTTTAGCGCTCAGGACGAAGATCGCTCGATTGCGAACAATTCTCGTTCCTTTGAATTACGAACATACACGACTGAAGCAGGTAAGCTAGAAGCGCTTCATGCACGATTTCGTGACCATACAACCGCTCTATTTGAACGGCATGGCATGACGAACATTGGCTATTGGATTCCCAACGAAAGGCCTAACACGCTGATTTATCTATTAGCTCACGACAGCCCTGAAGCTGCCACGCAATCATGGCAAGGTTTCCGCCAAGACGCTGATTGGCAACGAGCTTACCAGGCATCGCGAGAGGATGGACCCTTAGTTGCTAACGTAGAATCAATTTTTCTCACCGCAACGAACTACTCAGGCCTGAAATAATTGCCGTGAGAAAATCGATAGCTATTCGTCGACATACTCTCGTCAGGAGTTGTTTTGCAGCCTGCTTGCTCTCGTGGTATGGCTGTGAGTCGGCACCCGCGCCAAAACTCGTATCGTCTGAATTCAACG
>CAUZSN010000235.1:0-3354 GCA_963582345.1 Planctomycetota bacterium | reverse complement strand
AGTAATGCGAGCGTCATTACAATGTGTCTGCTTCCGAGTTTGAATACGAGACTGATCCCGCAGTTCAAGAAGATGAAGCCGGGGTCACGAATTGTCTTGCACGCTTACAACATGTTAGGAATCAAGTCGGACAAAGTGGTCATGGTGAAGTTCAAAGAGGATAACGCCACTCACGCGATTTATCTGTAGACATTGCCGCTGAAGAAAACCAAATTACAGACTCCTTTCTCTCGTCTTCTTCCATTTGAAAGAATCCACTGTTAACCTTTAGATTCGGAGTGTGTTCGGAACCCATGTGGCTGGAGATGGTGGTTTGCGGATCGGATCAAGCGGTCGCGATCTCGATTACACGTTCAGGCGACTTGACAATGTCTGAAACAGTAGCAACTTCCAGAAATTCTGAGCAAGCGATCGTAGTTCCGGTGGATGCGCTGAATGAGTTGGTCATGACGGTTTTCGTTAAGAAAACGATGTATCCGGCCGACGCGGAACTTGGGTCGCAGCGGTTGATCGAAGCGGACTTGCGTGGCATCCATTCGCACGGCACTCGAGCCCTCAAATCGTCTCTTGAAGCTATAGATACAGGTGACATCGATCCGCGAGCTCATGTACTGACGCTGAATGATACGCCCGCGATGGCCGTTCTGGATGGCGGCAAAGGTTTAGGGCATGTTGTGGCGAGTAGAGGGATGAAACTCGCCATAGACAAAGCACGAGCCATCGGCACGGGCACAGTGGCCGTCCGAAATGGCCAATACTTCGGAGCAGCATCAGTGTATGTCTTAATGGCTGTGAACGAGGGGATGATTGGCTATTGCACGACTAGTTCGGGACCTGCCACCGTGGCCGCCTATGGGAGTCGTCAGCCCGCTACGGCCAACAACGCGATTGCATGGGGCGTGCCAACCCGATCCGAGGCTCCGTTTATTCTAGATATGGACTGCGCAGTCTCATCGTGGGAAAAGGTGGGCAGCTTGAAAAAGTATGGAGAAACACTACCTGATGGTTGGGCTTTGGACAAAGATGGGAACCAGACAGCTGATCCTGCGGCCGCCAAGACGCTTAATCCAGCCGCCGGTGCCCGCGGTTACGGTTTGGCGTTTCTCAGTTCGGTCCTGGCTGGCCCGTTGGTCGGCGGCAAGATGCCGTTTCACAAGACGCGATCGCCGGTCAGAGAAGTGTCCGAACATTTCTTTTATGCCATCGATCCGTCTTATTTCGGCGAGACGGACGAGTTCTATGAACGACTTGAGACGGCAATGACTGACATTCGCGCTCTCGAACCGGCCGACGGATTCGATAAGGTTCGGCTTCCAGGCGATCTGGAATGGGAACAATCGGAACGCTGGAAGCGTGACGGCATCCCCTTGCAACGAGATCATGTCCAGATGCTGGATAAGTTGGCCCACAGACTGAAGATTGACGTTCCATGGTGAATGTCTGCATTTGTTAGCAAAACGCGATTCGGAAGTTTGAGCAACGCAATTTCGTAAACTCGGTTTCTAAACGCGTTGGACGAATAGATCAATGGTCGAGAGGATGCGAAGTTTCCCAAACACCGGACGGATGTTCATTCGCTTGTAGTGCTCGGCTTCGCCGGTACGCTTACTGCGTTAGTTAAGGAAGACCAAGGGGCATAAAAAGTTTTCTTGTATGCACAATAACAAAGCCGATAGGCCGGAGAATTCGGACATGCCAAAACCGGTAAAGTTTCTACGGAGCAATACCCACGCGAATTGTAATAAACAGCATCGGTAAGTCATTGACCAAGTAAGTCTTTTGCCGGATGCCAGAACTAAAACCAGTCCAGTGAAAATTAATTGTCTCGTAACTATCGCTGTGTTGGCCAAGCGTCGATTACCAATTAATGGTTGCGACAAACTGGCCTGGGACAGTCAATAGCTGCGAAGTAAATAGTATTACCACGGCATTTCCATCATATCGACGATTTGTCGGGCGAGCTGGTCGATAGCATGTTGCATGCCGGTGGCCAACGATTGGCCGATCTCGGGCGCGAAAGATGATTGAGAGCTAAGTTGAACGGGAACACGTTTTTGAGCCAGTACGCGGCCGTTTCGCAAATCCTGCCAAGTGACCTCTACGAGCAGAAGTAGCTGCAGTTCGCGTGGGTCGTCAAATGCGGATTCCCCGAGCACGTCTTTGCGGATGTCGAGAATCCGGCCAGTCAATCGTGATTCGGCCAGTGGGCCGTTGACTAGCCGGTATGGTGTCCGGTTTTGAATCTGTTTGTGAACCGCTTCTGTTAGTTGAAACTCGACATTGCGCCGAAATGATTCCGAGGTGAAGACCGGCACGTGCACGGACCGAATTTCGGGCTGATAGACCGAACCGACCATGTAACCACATCCGGAGAGCAGGAAAATCGCGGGAAACAAAGCGAGTTCCAGCCGTTGTGGGATCAGGAAAGACAAGCGTCTTTTTCGGCTGAATCGTTTGATCACTCTAACCATACGACATGCCCCGCATTGTTACGGTCTTGCCCGTGGTGGCGAATTGGTGTCATCACTGGGTTGTAAGCGATTCGGTGCCAGATTCTCGGAGAACGGCAGTTTCTGCTGTTCGATGCTGGCTGATAGCTTACCGGCATACTGAGTTTCCAATTGTGATAAGGCTTCGCGGGCTTGTTGCGCGTAACTGGACTGCGGGAATTTTTTGAGGATTTCCTTGCAGTAAATCGCTATGGCCCTAGGTTTTTCCTTGCGCTGGTAGAATTGGACTTTTTGCCACTCACGTTGCGCTAAGGCCTCGTCAATTTTTCTTAACTCGGCCTGTAACCGCTCTTTGACTTTGATATCCGGGAACAGGCGGATTGTGCTTTCTTTCAATTGCCGGGATTGTTCGAGCTGTTTGGCGTCGTAGAGGGCTCCTTGATAAGACATCAGCTTCACGTGCGAACCCAACAGGAATGCGTTCTGAAGATGAGGACTTTTCGGATACTCTTCTCGCAAGTTCGTAAATAGACGGTCGGCTTCCCGATAGTTCCCTTTCCGTAGAAAGTGGCTTGCGGTCAGCATCAACGCATCATCGGCTCGCGGCCCGGTGGGATCATTCAACCAGATGGCTCGTAGCGCTTGCAGGGCACGACCTTGTGTGTCGAATAAAGGACGCGTTCGGTCAAAGAGATTTGGCATCAAGGGGAACGAACGTGGTTGGTTTGACTTCTTGCGTGAAAGAGTTGCACCTCGGTTTTCCAAATTCACCTGTTGAATGTCGTCGGTTGTGGCGAATTCCGGAGCACCCAACCAGGTGCTGGCAATCTGGAACAATCGTCGCGTTGCGGCGTTCATATGGCGGTTCGACGGAAAATCCTTGACCAGCCGAGTGTACGTGTCC
>CAUZSN010000234.1:0-3482 GCA_963582345.1 Planctomycetota bacterium | reverse complement strand
GCTTTCCTCCATCGCACTGTCGCCGCCGCCGACGACAACTAACGGTTGATTACGGAATCGTGGCAGCGCACCGTCGCAAACTGCGCAAGCCGAGACACCATTGTTCTTAAAACGCTCTTCCGAATCCAAGCCCAGATAGTTTGCCCGCGCGCCCGTGGCGACGATGACCGTCATCGCCTCGATCTGTTGTCCCCCCAACGTCTTCATTTTGAACGGATGCGAGGACAGATCTATCTCAACAACGTCGTCTGTCAGAACTTGCGTTCCGAAATTTACTGCCTGTTGGCGCATCAATTCCATCAGTTCCGGACCGCTGACGCCTTCGCCCAGATGCGGTGCCATATACTGACGCCGGGATTGATCGATCGAATTGTCGAGGTAGGTTTTTAAATTTCCGACCGGGAAACCGGGATAATTCTCGACTTCAGTGGTCAGCGCCAATTGGCCAAGCGGCAACGTCCCTTTTTGGCGATTGTCTTCGGTAATTGCTCCTTCGACGACAATTGGTTTCAGACTTGCGCGCGAAGCATAAAGTGCGGCCGTCCAACCGGCTGGCCCTGATCCGATGATCACAACTTTCTCGGACACGGATTCTCCTTTCCGAATATCAACGATTTTTGAATTTCCACAGCTTTGATTGATTATGATCACATAAAACAATGCTTGTGTAACAATTCAACCAAGTGAAGTAGGACGGCCTGTTAAGGCCGTCCTGTGGTTTGTGTCACCAGACGGCTAAAGTGTTTCACGTTTTTGAATTTTGCAGATGCGCTTAAGTCACAGCGACTGCTGTTCTTTTAACGTTAATGTAAGTTCCATTTTTTTCGATGGGTAATCATTGACTGACGTTGGGTAATAGTCTTTGACAAACCACTTTACGAGCAGTTCCAATTCTTTTTTTGTCATTCGGTTTCCAAATCCCGGCATTCGGTTCATTACACCGTAGTGCTGATTGGAGCCCGGATTCGAGATGAAGTCCATCAACCACTCAAACGAGCCGTAACCCGCCAAGTCAGGATATCCCGTACCCTGGCCAGTCGATTCAAACTTGTTGCCCAGCGTTTCGTGACAGCCCGTGCAGGCTTCGATTTCTCCCACCGCAAGCGTGCCGTTATTTGCGACAAACCATCCTTTCTTGACCGATCTTTTATCCAATTGCAAGTCCTTGCGGCCACTTTGACTCACCATAAACTCAAGCAAGGCCGCCAGGCTGTCTTTGTTCACCGGCTTCAAGAGTTGTTTATTATTCGCTTTCGACCAATCCGCCATTTCAGAGGTTTCTGGGTCCAGGTAGTAGACCTCATCGTAACTCTTACCATCTTTTGTTGATTGACCCATGTTTTTCGCTTTTGTGTACCAGGCTGCGTTTTTTAGAGCTGCGAAATGATTTGAATAATCAATGATGATCGACCGCATCCATTCACGGCTTCCGAAATTGCCCAGATCGGTTGCTGTCGGTAACGAAACGACCTGCTTCTCGGTTCGGTCGTTCGTTTCCATAGGTATTCGGCCGCGGCCGTCGTGGCCGTCGTAGCGGTGACACGTGGCGCAATGTTTTGCAAAGATTCTTGGCCCCTGTGTAAAGGGATCGTCACGCAACAACGTGACAGCACCTTCAACTGGGATTTTCGACGGACGCTCGGCCAATTCGCGGATTCGCTGTGAATCGCGGTTCGCTTCGGTTATGGCCGCCTGATGATCCGGGTTCGTACTGTCTTCGATCATCGCTAGTGTCGTTAAGCCGAAAAAGCATGCTGCCATGAACCACATAAATCCGACGTTGAATTTGTGTCCTCCTTTCCACCACGCAATGATGGGCATTAACGCGATGATTGTCATCAGAATTCCGGGTACGTAAATTGCACCGAAGGGAATCCCAACTGCTTCGAACTTCAGGAACCGGAACAGAAACAGAAAGTACCATTCAGGTCTGGCGGCCGCATACCCTTCCGGATTGGCTGGAGCGCTCAGTTGCGCGCCAATAAAGATCGTCAAGAACAGCACGACTGCCAAGACGCCCAAACAGGCGACGCCATCCTTCAAAACCTGGTTGGGCCAGAAAGTGGTGTCCGGTGCGTGGTACGGGTCCTTAACCGTGATTCCGTGGCGCCGGAACAAGTAAATGTGCAGTCCAAGAAATCCAATTAACGACGCTGGCAAAACTACGACATGCATGGCAAGAAAGCGAGTTAAGGTGTGATGTCCGTATTCTGGACCGCCCTGCACGAGTTCTTGAAGTTGTGGACCGATTAGCGGCGTGGCTCCCAATATATTTGTTGATACCTTTGTGGCATAGTAACCCTTCTGGTCCCATGGCAGCAGGTAGCCGGTTAACGATAAGCCCAGCACAATCTGCATCAGGATCAAGCCCAGCCAGAAGTTAATTTCACGGGGAGCCTTGTAGGCGCCGTCGATTATTACCTGCATCAAGTGAATCCCAAGCAGCACAACCATTGCCTGGGCCGAGAAATGATGGATGCCGCGAACAATACACCCCAGGAACATCACTTCGTCGATGAAGTAGACGCTTTCCCAGGCCGTCTGTGCGCTGGGACTGTACGCCGCCAACAAAAAAGTTCCGGTGATTACCTGTACTGCGAACGTGAAAACCAACGTGCTACCCCATACGTATCGCCAACGAGCGCCTCCAGGAATCCGTTCGTATAATGCCTCACGCAATATCTTTTTGTAGCCCGTGCGGTGATTCAGCCACTCGAGAATATTTTTGATCATACTGGAGTCTTGTCTTTTGTTCCGCCGCGGAAATCTTGGTATTTGACCCAGAGGTCATTGCCCGTTTTGGACTTGATTTCGAGACGATCCATGTTGCGCGGCGGAATTGAGTTTTTCCTGTCGCCGTCCAAATTAAATGCGCTCAAATGACACGGACAGTAAAACTCGTTCCGTCCCTGTTGAAACTCGACCGAGCAGCCAAGGTGAGGACAAATGGTGCTGAATGCAATGATTTCTCCCGATGTGTTCTTTCGCAGCCATATCGTGCCAATCGGCACGTTCAAGAACTTGTTCCAGGCGTCGACTTTATTATCGTGTACGGTAAAGGCGAGTGGCGCGTCGATGGGCAGAGCATCGACTGTGATGGTCAATAGGATGAAATCGTCATCATCTTTAGTGACTCCTGTAACGTTATTGTCCAGAGTCGATGAAGCACTACGTTTCCGAATCAGAGGATCGAAAAAGAAAAGTAGGCCAGTAAGGAGCGGGGCCAAACTAAGCACCGTGCCAATGGCAGCGGCGGCGAATCGGACCAGGAAACTCCGCCGTGATCCTGCGGTAGGTGCTTTCGCCGTTGTGCTACTCAACGAAGTTGCCTTGGAGTTCGCTGGATCCCTGATCGAGTCGGATAGTTTTCCCCACCCAAATCCGGTATCGGTTGCATCCGGTGGCTCAGCATTCGGTTGAACGGTCTCGTCGGTCATTGTTGGACCTTCCAGGTGGAAAACGAGATGAACCCAATTGATACG
>CAUZSN010000233.1:0-3494 GCA_963582345.1 Planctomycetota bacterium | reverse complement strand
AGACGGTAGCCACTGGGATGAAGCTGTCCAAAAACTCAATCGTCCAAAACGCGTGGAGGCTGTTGAGGGCGACCTAGATGGACAACAACGCGAGCGGAAGATGTGGTATCGCGACGGCGATCCGCCAGTAGCAGCTACTGATTAAGAGCGAAGCTGCGATGTCTCCGACCAGATTACGGTGCCGTTTACGTGCGCGACGTAAATGGCAAGGTGACAAATGTGCTACGGTAGCTGTTTAACCTTTGCCATCAGCCGCGCGGAGCATTGCTACGATGCGGTCTTTCGCCGCCTCAGGTAGGTCTTTCCACTGCTCAATGACGGCTTGCAAATCGGGGTCTATAGGATTGTTTTCTGCAGTGAGTGCATCGGATTTTGCACAGCCTCTTTCAGAAATTGCGATTTTCTCGCAGGAAACATCTAAGGTTCGAAGCCCTCCGGGTGTAGTTTCGCATTCTGTCGCAACAATTTGCGTTCTTCATGCTCCGAGGATACGCTGAATCCGTTGCCGAATTTGGTTCCTTTTGCATTGGAACATCTATGGCCCCGTATCACCGAATCTATCGCATTGCGCTAGTTCTGTTGCTGGCTGCTGTCTCTGGATGCGGCGGCAATGAAGCCCCTGACATTTCTGCGGCCGCCGCCACTCAAGATAACCAAGCGAAGACTGAATTATATGACCAAGTAAAAACTGAATTAGAAAAGGGTTGGACGTACGCCTATGATGACGACTGGGACACCGCCATCGCGTGCTTCACCGAAGCTATCCGACTGGATCCAAACTACGTGGGAGCCTACGAGGATCGCGGCTGGGCGTACGTCAATAAAGGCGAAGACGACAAAGCAATTCATCACAGCCGCGATCCAAAACAGCCCAGGCTTGGGCCAAGGCTTCGGACCGGTCAATATGCACACTAGGACGGATTTCTAATCCGCCCATGCTTGTTCAAACTCAGAGTAGAACATAAGGATCAATTCCAATGGGAGAAACTCGACAACTCTTGAAGGTTTTTGGAGTCGCTGTCACGGACTTTGAAGCGGAAGCGGAGAAGTTGAAAAGCGTCGCGGAACAACTCACCGGAGATACCGACAAAGCTGAGATCGCCAACCACCTGAAAAACGTCGCGGATTTGTGTCGCGAACTGAACACACGCTGGCTGCAAGTCACACAACGAGTGTTCGGAGCTCAAAACGAGCTACTTGTCCGCTGCGCGGAAGCCGCGGACAAGGCGTCGTGACAAAACATCACGTGACCGTATTCTGGAACCCACACCAATGACCGATCCGTGCGAACAGTCGTTCGTGGAAAATCAGGACATGTGCGAAGTCGTCTTTGCCTATCACGAACGGACGAAACACCATTTCAATCGTTCCGCGCGATCGCTGGGCTACATGGATTGGGCTAACCAGCCGAACCCGTTTCGATATTACGTAGGGGCACTGCAAACAAAGCTCGACGTTCATCGTCAGCCGCGGCCTTTGCCATACGATCGGCTGTACGAAAACGACGCTCTGCCGGCACAGCCGCTGAATCTCGAATCACTGGCCGACTTTTTTCGTTACAGCCTCGCCGTTTCGGCTTGGAAACAATACGACTCATCCCGCTGGGCGCTGCGCATCAATCCGTCGAGTGGAAACCTGCATCCCACGGAAGCCTACGTATTGCTGCCGTCGGTATCGGGCGTCAGCGATGCGCCGACACTCTGTCATTACGTGTCGGAACTGCATGCGCTGGAGCGGCGAGCGTCTCTTTCCGTGGAAGTGTGGCAACACCTGACGAATTTGCTTCCCGATGGTTCGTTCTTGCTTGGACTCTCGTCGATCTTATGGCGCGAGGCGTGGAAATACGGCGAACGCGCCTTTCGCTATTGCCAGCACGACATCGGGCATGCCCTGGCGGCCGTGAGATTCTCGGCGGTGTTGTGCGGTTGGGATCTGCAGATGGTGCAGGGTTGGTCCACTGTGGATATGGCCATGTTATTGGGTCTGGATCGAAGCGACGAGTTTTTTGATGAGGAACGTGAAGAGGCCGAACTACTTTGCATCGTTGGACCGCGTCTTGCGTCGCAAGAGGAATTGGTTTTCGTGCCGCCTGGGGAAGGAATTCGGCATCAAATTTGCAACGCGAGCTGGCACGGCCGAGCTAATCGTCTGAGCAAGGAACATGCTCCGTGGCCGGTCATCGACGAGGTGGCGAACGCCACGGCAATACCGAAGGACACTCGCTTCGCTGATCCCCGAAACGATATCCAGTCGCCGATCGCCCATGCTGCCCGAAACGTTGATGCGGGGACGATCATTTCACAGCGACGAAGTTGTTTGGGGCTCGACGGATGCAGCACTCTTTCGTTGACAGCGTTCCTACGTATACTCTGGCGGACGATGCCAGGACCACACGCACCCTGGGATGCCGTTTATTGGCGACCGTGTATTCACCTTATGCTGTTCGTTCACCGAGTCATAGGGCTGCAGTCGGGCGTTTACGCCTTCGTCCGTGACCACACGAAACTTGATGTGCTCAAACGCCTCATGCGGTCGGACTTCGTCTGGCAATCGCCCGCCGGCGTGGACAGTGATTGTCCACTGTACTTGCTCCGTGAGGCCGATTGCCGAGATGCCGCCCGCACACTAAGTTGTCAGCAAGACATCGCGTCCGACGGATTCTTCAGCCTCGGGATGTTGGCCGATTTTTCCGAACCAATACGTCGGCACGGAACCTGGTTCTACCGCAATTTATTTTGGGAAGCAGGCGTGATTGGACAGGTCTTGTACCTGGAAGCAGAGGCCGCCAGTGCACGTTCGACGGGGATCGGTTGCTTCTTCGACGATTCCGTTCATGACATCCTGGGGCTCAAGGGCAACCAATTTCAAAGTCTCTACCATTTCACCGTTGGCATGCCCGTTGAAGACGACCGACTACAATCGTGGCCCGCCTATCACGAAGTAAGCCGATGACGCGGCCTTTTTGGGAACGTCCGCAAAAACCACAATTTAATCGGGAAAAACTTGTTGCATTGAGATGGGACCGGGTATTCATCAAAAGCGATTCACTAATGATTATGTAATTCGCCAACCGAGGTTCCTGTTGAATCAATCAGGCAAACCCGAGTGATCACAACATTGAGTGGAATCGGCTGAAGACGGACTACAAACGGTGAGTTGTCGCATTTCGGGGACAAGAATTAGAAAGCCGATTTTCTGTTGCAGGTTGTTCGGAGCAATTAACATCCATGCAGGCGCGAAGGGGGTAGGGGGCTGGGTCAAGTTCCCGGAAGACCGAATCCTAAATGTAGGACGAACGTAAGAGTAAACTGCATACTGTTCTGCTTGATCCGCGTCACTCAATCACGTGCGATGGTTTGCGATTTCTAGCGACTGCAAGCAAAAGGAGAGAAAACTTTTCGCTTCCAAGTCCGAGACGTGTTTTCAGCCAAGAACCTCGGGCGTCCCCTAGCCATAGCCTTCTTTTGGCCCGTGTCTAATGTGAGCGTCTCTGC
>CAUZSN010000232.1:0-3590 GCA_963582345.1 Planctomycetota bacterium | reverse complement strand
ATGCTGGCCTTTCATGTAGGCGGGGAGCGCCTGAGGGCTGTCGGCCTTTAGCACTGGGTTGATGCCTGCTTCGTTATGCACCTTCACGAGAAACGTGCGCCAACCCTGCTCGACAAGTATTTTCTCCGCGGGGCCCTCCGCCACTTTCACGCGACTCTCCGCATTGATGTTGACCCCGGCCAGACAATACGGGTCCAGCACCTCCTGAATCTCGCGAATCGCGGCTTGGCTGTCGTCATTGGCCATAGCTGCTTTAATTCTTGCGTCATCCGGTTGGCTGAGCGGAGCACCGACAAAATCGAGCGCTTCAACAAGTCGTTCGGTTGCAGCAATGAAAGGCTGGGCGGCCACGTTGGTGATGGCCGGAAGGTCCTGAGCCTGAATCTCGCACGGCGCAGCAAGCACCAAGACAATCACGACAACAAAAAGGAAAATTCGATACATAGTGATACGGCTTTCTAGTCTAATTCGACTGTTCTAGATCTGCGGTGAGACCCCTGCCAGCTTGGAGACTTTGTTCTTGTTGACTTGCATCTAGCTTAAAACTTACGCTCCTGCCAGACATCTGAGCAAGGGACGGTTCACAACTGCAACAGTCGAGGCAGGGAATATAGTGTATAGCTCTGTCATGGTTGGCACAGCTCCGTGATTATGCAGCCGCGCACAGGGCAATTCAAGCCGGAGACGGTCGGTTTTGCCTCACGCTTTTTCGGTGTCAGCGGACCTGGTGCGCCGGGACTCCGCAATTCGAGGAGAAGATTACCCACCTTTGAACCGGAAAGCTCCGGTACTCACCGGGGAATTCGGGGCGGGCCTGTCCGATTAATGGTCGGATTGAAAAAATCGTACACGTCTTTTTGATTCAAGCGAGCACTCTGGCTGCCGTGAGGGGACGTTTCTCTGCGATGTAATCGAGAATCGCGTCAATATCGGCTTCAGCAAGCGGAGTAAATGCAAGCTTTATTGCTTGGTTCGGGCTGCATGTCCGATTTCGTCTGCGCGATTTTCAAGGCGGGAGAAAACTTCATCGGCTGGAAGGAACTCGCCGGCATCAGCCTGGTCAATTCCAGCTTGCACGCCATCGCGTAGGCGCTGACGAATCTTTAAAAGACCAACGACCTCATTAAGAGCCTCACATTCATGGTCAAAAGCTCCGTCTTTTACCAGTTGCTCGATGTACTTTGCGTTTTCTGGTGAGACATCGGTAGTCATGGATTGTCCTCCGTTTTCTTGTGACATTTATGATGCCGTAAATTGGTTGGGAAGGTCGAGCTATTCTAGGGAAAGAAGAACAAGTAGAACAGAAGAAGAATAGGACAGGCACTGCATTCGGGCACATGGCCAGAACAAAAAGACCATAGACTACGGACCACAGACTCAATCT
The DNA here is from genome assembly GCA_963582345.1 of Planctomycetota bacterium. Lineage (GTDB taxonomy): Bacteria > Planctomycetota > Planctomycetia > Planctomycetales > Planctomycetaceae > CAUZSN01. The sequence goes on along the minus strand of CAUZSN010000232.1, from coordinate 2,206 downwards.
TACTCCGACGTGACATGATCGACCCACGTGGGTAGGATATGTTACATTGAAGGTCGATGTTACCGATTACAAGCCCAAGGAGAAGACAATGGCCAGCGAAAAAACAGTTCGCAAACTAACCCGTTAGGGTTCACACAGCTACTACGTATTGCTCCCGCCCGAGATGATTCGAGATCTGAAATGGAAGGCGCACCAGAAGGTGATCGTGGAAAAACAAGGCAAGAACATTGTGATCCGCGACTGGAAGAAGTGACACTAAACTGTTTCCTGACGTCCAGGATATACGGCACGGCTACTTTTGGTGCGGTGAGGCATCACCGCTTTCGATTGCGGCGGTGAAGTGTCAGCAACCGTTGCCGCCGCGCCAGACGACGTTGAATAGCCAGATCGGCAGATGCAATGGCGACAATAGCTAAATAAGTCATCTGCCACAGCGAAGCACGTCACTTGCTGGACTGCAATATGCACCGCTTCTCGATCTTTAACAACCTGGATGACCCAGGATAGCCCGCGATGACATGGTCCAATCGCCCGGTGATCAAGACGCATTCTTTTTATCCGTCGATCCTGCATCTCCAGTTCGTATCGAGGGTCGATGATTTGCACGTGATAGTTGATCCACGAGCCGCTGATGTGAGTTAGTGTTTACCTGACGCTTCGAAACATCTGAATCAACGTTCAACTCGAAATTTAGTCTATCTATGGGACTAGTAATCCCGTGGCCGTTTAATTCCGTGATGTGCAGGTAGATCTCAGTGGTCTCGAGTTTCTTGTGTCCCATCAGCTTTTGCACAGTGCGGACATCGACCTCCGCGGCTAAGAGGTGTGTGGCGAAGGAATGTCTCAGCGTATGACACCCGCAGTTCCGCGCAACGCCAGTTTTTCGCAACGCCTGGCCAAACGCTTTCTGCATCGTGGAATTGTCGATATGATGGCGTCGAATGGCACCTGTTTCAGGATCGCGCGACGGCTGCTGTGCCGGAAATATGTATTGCCAATCCCAATCGGTGGAGCCCTGCGGATACTTTCGCGCTAGGGAATACGGAAGTTCCACGCCCCCACGCCCCCACGCCCTTTTTCCATAGCGTTTTCATATGCCGTTCGCACTTTGAGAAGATGCTGTTTCATTGGTTCGACCAATTGATTCGAAAGCAACCTCAAGATAGTCGTCACGCCCTTTGGGCTGGCGGACGCACAACTGCAACGCGTCGAAGCGCAAATCCTTGACGCGCAAGTTCATACACGAATCGACACGAATTCCTCCGCCGTACATCAATGATGCGGCCAGCCAGTGCCAACCGCGTAGTTGCCCGAAGACATCGGTCACTTCGTCAACGGTGAACACCTCGGGAAGCCGTTTCGGTTTGCGCGACCGGACGACATTGGTCAACGTATTTAGTAGCCGGCCAAGAACGTGTTTGTACATGTAACTGATCGCGTTAAACGCCACATCTTGCGATCCGGGCGCCAGATTGCGGCCGACCGCGAGACTAGAGAGGAACTCCGCCACTTCGCTTTCGCCCATCTCCATTGGGTGCCGAATTCCATGGTACCGAATAAACTGCCTGATCCATTGCCAGTACGTGTCACCCGTATTGCGAGCTTTATCCTGAGATCGGAGTTTATCCCGAATTTGTTTTTCCAATTTGGGTTTTCCCTCCTTCGTTGTCTTGCTTTTCATACTTTAGTCCTTTCACGGTATGGCCAGATGATCCTACGCAGCGATACAAGTAAGGCGCCGGCCACAAGGCCAATGCGATACATGTGTTCACTATTCTGTCAACCATGGCAATGACGCAAGCGGTGAAATTGAGGGAATTTTAGCGAGCTAGAATCCGAAGCAATGCAAGTGACCGAATTCCTCTGAAGAGATCTCGCGTTTGTCTCGTCATTTGTGCTAAGTCCTTGTACCCAAACGACTTTGTGATATCATGGAACATCCCTGTGAAACCATTCAGGAGAATTCAGCTGAGTGGTTACTCAGAGAGAATTCCCCTGAATAAGAAGTTATCTCGCAAAGGTAACTCATTGCGTGGGGAACACCCCTGAACGCCAATCCTTACGAGTCGCGTCAAGTGGGAGTGACCTTACCCCGCTTTTAGTACCAGCCTAAGTGAGAGAATCGGGGTTAAGTAACTCGGCTGTGTTCTGGAGGCTGAGGCGTAGCCGAAGCTGGAAGAACACAGCCAACCGCATACGTGGCGGG
>CAUZSN010000231.1:0-3594 GCA_963582345.1 Planctomycetota bacterium | reverse complement strand
TCGAACATCGAATCGATCGAAAACGTGTTTCAGTTCTTTCCCCAAGATGTCCTGGTCGGTGTGTTGCCGTTTTTTCACTCGTTCGGTTATACCGTCACGTTGTGGGGCACCCTAGCGATGAATGTCAAAGGGATTTATCATTCGAACCCGTTGGAAGCCAAGCAGATCGGCAAGCTGTGCCGCGAACATCACGGTACCGTACTGATGGGGACGCCGACTTTTCTTCGCTCCTACTTGCGTCGGTGTACCAAAGAGGATTTCACCGCACTAACTCTGATCGTAGCCGGAGCGGAAAAACTGTCCATAGAATTGTGCGATGCCTACGAGGAAAAATTCGGATTGCGGCCGGTCGAAGGCTATGGCGCCACTGAGTTGTCGCCGTTAGTCTCCGTCAATGTCCCCCCCAACCGTTCTGTGGGAGGGTCCGACGAAAGTATCAAGGAAGGGACCGTAGGACGGCCAATTCCGGGTGTCTCCGCGCGAATCGTTGATTTAGATTCCGGCAAAACGCTTGGCGCAAACCAGTCCGGCATGCTGCTGGTCAAAGGTCCGAATGTGATGAAAGGCTACTTGAACCGCCCTGACATTTCCGCCGAACTCATCTGCGATGGCTGGTACACTACTGGTGATGTGGCCTTGATCGACGAAGATGGTTTTATACGCATCACGGGCCGCGAAAGCCGCTTTTCCAAAATCGGCGGCGAGATGGTGCCGCACATTCAAATCGAAGAAACACTGCTGTCCTTGCTGGACAACAATGAATGTGCAGACGCCAGTGACACGATCCCGCTGGCCGTGACCGCCGTTCCAGACCAGCGCAAAGGGGAGCGGTTGGTTGTGATTCACATCCGACTCTCGAAATCCGCCGATGAACTCTGCGCGGGGCTTGCCGAGGCCGGACTGCCCAATGTCTATGTTCCGTCACCGAACAGCTTTATCGAAGTGGAGTCATTGCCGCTACTGGGAAGTGGCAAACTCGATCTGAAAGCAATCCAGCAAATCGCGCTGGACGCGTTTGGCAATCAGGCGTAAGCGGCGTTTTGGAGTGCCAAACCGGCCAGCCTCTGGAGATATGCACCCGCTATTGAATCGCTTGCAGCCAGGAAATCTCCGTCTGCATCAGGTGCGTTCTTATCGCTTGAATTTCTGTTGGAGTAAAATGTCATGGTAACTTCGTTTCTGACCTGGGTCGTTGTCGGTCTGATCGCGGTGTGTTGGCAATTTTGCTCATGCTGCGTAAGGATCCTGGCGGTTGTATCATGACGGTCCTGCTCGGCATCGCCGGTTCGGTTGTGAGTAGATTCATCGCCACCAACTTGATGACCGGACATCAAGGCGGCCAACGTGGCGATGGCCTGGATTAAATGCGACCTTCGGCGAGTCAGTGCAGGTAACGCCGACGTTTATCGTGGAAGCCGCCTGTCAGGTGCTGCGCCAGGGTGCCGTGTTCTATGAGAACAACAGTAGCCGGGAAGACCTCAAGCAGGCTCTCGTCGATTTCGACCGTCAACACTATACCGTCGACTTGTCCTCGGATCAGTTTATGGTGGTCACATGCGGCGGGACGCAAGCGATCCTGCTGACCATGCTCTCGGTCCTTTCCCCGAGGGACGACATGATCAACGTGACGCCGAATTGGCCAAATTTCACTGAAGCAGCACGTATCGCTGGTGCCGTCGTCCACGATGTGGCACTGCGATTTGTCCCGGAACGAAGTGTGTTCCAGCTCGATTTTGATCGTTTGCACGCGGTTCTATCTGCCGCCGGCTCGCCACGTGTGATCGTCGTGAACTCATCATCGAACCCCAACGGTCGGGTGATGACGACACGCCAGCAGCAGCCGCTGTACGAGCTGTGCATTCAGCATGATTTGATCCTGCTGTCGGATGAAATGTATGATCGGATTGTTTTTTATGTCCTCGCTCGTCCAGCGCACTGGACCCGGTCGACAACCTCGATCGCTATCGCACGCTTTGCGATCTCGTCCACCACGAACTGAGCGTGTTGCCCAACGTCGACATTGCGCGGGCTGACGATAGCTTCCAGGATTTCTTTTGATCGCCGCAGTCCGCCGATAGCCTGCAGTTTTGCCAGCAACTGGTGGAAACGACCGGTGTGGTCCTGACCCCTGGCTGCGCGTTTGGCGCTGGAGGTGAATGTTGGCTGCGGTTCTGTTTCGCCCAGCATCCACGGTTGCTGCAAACAGTCATGGTGCGTCTGCAACAGTTCTTGGCTGATCAACGGTAGGATTTGCAACGTGTAATGTGGAAAGCGTTCATCAATGCAGTGTATACAAGAACTACGTGAGGCACCTCAGTTAGACAAAATTCATTGCGCAGATCGGTCATCGTCCGCGAAACGACAAGGACCGCACCGAACGCCACATTATACCAGTCCCTCAATCGGATCGCCGTGATAGATTTGGTGTGGGCAATCGAGCTCATCCTGCCATACTGCGGTGGCGGGGATCCCCAGCGAACGTTATATCGTGGCGGCCCGATTCTCTGGACGCTGCAGCTTGTCAGCCGGAAAAGCGCCGATCGTATCGGTCACCCCGACACTTTCCCGTCCCGAACCCCACCACCTGCAAAGAAAATCGTCTGACTGGCTCCCCAATGATCTTGTCCGGGAAATTTGTAACTCCCTGACAAGTGCGATATTTTGGGCGTGCGGCCGAATTCACCTGCCATAACGACCAGCGTCTGCTGTAAGATGCTATTCTCGTGCAGGTCATCCTACAAAGCCGAAACGGCTCGATCAGTAGGCGGCAACAAGTTGTTACGCAAATGGGAAAACGCGTTGACATGCGTGTCCCAAGCTTCGTTGTTTCCTGAATTGACCTGTACCAAATTGACGCCTGCGGTAACCAATTGGCGGGCCATCAAGAGCGACCACCCAAACGCATTGCGCCCATAGCGATCTTGAATCTTGTCAGGTGCGCGCGTCACGTCCAACGCTTGCTTGACCTGAGAATCACAAACCAACGAGTCCGGCTGTTCGCAATGAGCGACCTACGCACCTGCGCTCTAAGGAGCAATGTCATTGCTCCTTAATCTCAGCATACCACGAGCAATCGATACAGTCCTTGACGGATTGATACGCAGGGCATTCCTCGGCGTACGATGACAGCGCTCGCTCGACCTTGTGCCTGTTGCCAGGCGGAACCACGATCCGATAATGCAATCGAATTCGTGTGATCCTTAAAACGCCGTCGACATCTTCAATGTCACCTTCAACTTCGGCAACCAGATTCTCTGCTGACTTGATCTCGCGCACATCCAGTGCGGCTCCCAGAGTACCGGTCAGTCATCCCGCAACACCAGCAATCATGTGATCGAGGGTTGCCGGGTACTCGGGTCCGGTAATCGCTCGACCATACTTTTCCTGGTAAAAGCGTTTAATTCCGCCATGGATTCCGAAGTGAATTGGCTGCTCGAAACCTTCGAGGTGTGCCGTCCGATGTGGTCCTTCATACTTGTTGATTCGCATTCGGCTGGTATGTGCGACGGACATGATGTTTTTCCTGGTATTGAGATGTTCTGAAAACAAGTTACATCTTCGCATCTATTGGCCTGGCTTCAAACGACACTAGCC
>CAUZSN010000230.1:0-3598 GCA_963582345.1 Planctomycetota bacterium | reverse complement strand
TGCTTGTGGAAAAGGTGACCATCAAACGGGCCTTTGTCGGTATGACGTTCGGACTGGGCGTTACCCACAGCGAGGCACGCGACTGCAAGGTTACGCAGTGGCACAACGACGGCTTTGACGTCAGCGGCGACGGACAGAAGGGCAAGACCCATCACGTCAAGTTCATCCGTTGCCGGGCGGCTGGTAGCCCCAATGAAGACAAGGGCGGGCTGCCGGGGCGGCGCGATGACGCCTGGGAAATCGAAGACGGCTGCACCGACGTCACGCTAATCGATTGCGTTGCGGAAAACGCAGGCGGCAAAGGTTTCGGCTTGCGCAACCACAACCACTGGAAGTTCCCTGTCAATACCCAAAACATTACCTTCATCCGCTGCAAGGCAATGAACATGACAAGCCGCGGCTGGCGGGTCCACGGCGACGACCACCGGATCCGGATAACAGGGGTGAGACTGGTCGATTGCCGGAGTGACTCGGAATCGTATTTCGACGGAAACGTGCGGGACGTGTCGATCAGTGGTTCGAAGTTCACCGGCCTGGTAATGATCGGCATGAAGGCCGACGCAGAATCCTACCGCAATCGGCCGAGTGCTCCCGCATGGAACGTCGCGATCGAAAACACGGAGTTCAGAGTGCTCAAGGTCAATGTGAAGCCGGGCAACGACGAAATGTTCGATTATCAGTCGGTGGTGTCGATGCGCAACACGACTGTCTCCAAATTATTGGAAGTGTTTGGCGATCGCAAGCACCTCATCACCCGCGACTGCCGCTTGCCCTAACTCGTCGGACCGGTCTTTTGTTTCTTGTGACAAGTCAACAATCGACCGTATTTTGATCGGCGCACCCGGATGCCGATCAGTCTCACGTGGCCATGCGTTTTTCGGCGCTCGCTGAGTGTCCAGGAAAACGGTCGGTCCGAGCAATTTGGCATTCATTCCGAGGCTGCGGACGAATCAGGCCAATGGGCGGTGAGTCAACGGCAGGAAAACTTCGCGCTTCTGCTGTTTCCAGGCACTCACCGCATCCTGGACGAACATCTTGCCGCCGTCGTACCCGTGCTCGTCGCGGAGACGCTCAAAGATCCGCTTCGCGGTATGTCGTTGTTTCCGATGAACCTTCGGATCGTTCTTGAAAATTTCGTGAATGATCGGCAAAAACGATTCCAGCTTCGGTCGCCGTAGTTTCGTCCGACGATAACCTGGTGGTTCCGAATGCGTCAGAATCTTCTGCAGCGTCTCCCCGTGAATTTCGTATTCAGCACAAGCAGCCCGCTTGCTGATCTCATCGTTCAGAACTCTGAAACAAATCTCAGCCCATTTCTCCATGTCCGTGAACACCCCTGCCTCCTGCTGTCTTTGCGCTCAGAAATCCCCAAAACTCTGGATAGTCTGAACACTTCACAGCAGGTGGTCATCTGGGCGATCCGTTTTTTCAACCGAACGCAAAACACGTCAAAATCGACGGTCAGCCATTCGGTTGCCACACTCCGGCCAGCGCTACGTTTTCCAACCGTTGTCTACAGGAAGATCAACCGGGTGAATTCTGGGAACCGCTCTGCCACGGCGGGAGAATGCCTAGCTTTGTCATAAAGGGTCGATTTACGGAACGTCTCCGGACCACGGGTTTCTGGCACACTCGCCAGCTGCTGGTCATGGAGAGTTTGCGACCGATGTCGCCTTTCGCGGTAACGGCGGATTTGGCAGTAGTAACTCACTTATTCTTCTTGTCTTGTTTCAATCTTCGTTTTTCCTTTGGACTAAGCTGGGCCTTTTTCTGTTGTTCCCTCTTGCCTTTATCTTTACTTCCCTTATCACCCATATCTGTTTCTCCGTGATTGAAAACGGATGCTTCACTGCGAACACGCCATTCTATCGGGTGGATTGGCTACATTAACTGGCAGCAGGCGAGGGCCGTCCTCATCAATGCAAGAAGCCGACGAATGTTCGTCGGCTTCTTTGTCAGTGTCTTCGTCGTTTAGACCAGTTTGACGTTTTCGGCTCTTGGTCCCTTCTCCCCACGTCCTTCGGTGTACGACACTCGTTGTCCTTCGTGGAGTTGTTCGAATGTCACCCCTTCGAGGTCCGACGAGTGAAAGAACAAGTCCTCGCCAGTTTCGGTGTCAATAAACCCAAAACCCTTCTGCGTCACTTTCTTGATCGTGCCTTCTGCCATCCTATGTCCGATTCCTCAAAAAAACTTTTCTCTGCGGCGTTGCCTGACACAACACTGGTTCAAACCGCTCCGCCGCGGAGATGGATGGTAACGGGCGGGGGGTGTTAAATCAACTGCCAGCGACAGAGTTTGTTCAGAGTTCCTAAAAGATAGCGTAGAGTCTGCACAGAGAGTGCGAAAAAAGAAAAACGCTGCTGACGAGTTCGCGAGTTGGACGCTTTCGCCGTTCCGGAATACGTCGGAAAAATGGCGTCCTTCAGAAACCTGCTCTCAGACGTTTTCTGCATCGCCGGCGAACTTCCGCCCAAAACCCGAAAATGGGTCGATATTCGGCGTGTCCGAGGATTCAAACGAAGCCCCCACGAGTTTTCGGTACGTCCGTGATCGCGTGCTCGAAGCCGTTTGGGATTTTCCGTCCTCGGCCAATTTGGACGAATCCGCAGAGGTCTGCTTCATCGCCTGCAGTTGAGCGAAACGCCGAGCTGCGTCGAATTGTCCAACCGACGCGGATTAAGTGTGCTCAAATTGCAACGTATGTAGGGCGGCATGTTCGCCCTTAACATGCAGTGCGATCGAAGCTGATAGCTGCATACGACGATGGAGCGAACGTCCATAACTGCATTATCTCATGACTGATAAATCGGTCAGTTCATGAAACGATGGTTCCGAGTGCGCAGATAAAAATGGGGTGGCCCCTAGCCCCTCGTATCGCTTTCTGCCGCAACCTCAGCCTAACAATTTTTGCTCCTTGCGGTGAAAGGGGAGAGTGCTACGAGATGCAAAGAATGCTGAGTCTGTTGTACGAATACCCAGATGCCGATAAGATTTTAATATGGCAAATCGCTACCGAATTCAATTTCCACCATTCAACTCACAGAAACTAGAGCAAGATGAAATCTTCTTTACCCTCATCGAGGACGGTGAAGCGAAGCGTTTGCGATTCCACGATTACGACGAGATCTACAAGCGGCCTGGCTTGTATGAGCAGCTCTTTTACGAGCGACTTGGCTGCAACTCGCCTGAAAAATTAGCCGATCTCCTGCAACGTGCTCTTAATACCGTCCGCGAACCTGTTACAGAATTGCGCGTCATCGATTTGGGGGCTGGCAACGGAATGATGGGCGAAGTCCTCAAACGTGAGGGCGTTGCCAGGCTGGTGGGCGCGGATATCATCCCGGAAGCCCGCGATGCGGCTTACCGGGACCGATCCGCCGTCTACGACGACTACTACATCGACGACTTTACAAACCTAGACGTCGACGTGCTTGAAGAACTCCGCGAGTGGCGTTTTAACTGCTTAACCTGCGTTGCAGCTCTCGGTTTTGGTGACATTCCCCCACGAGCCTTCTTCAATGCCATGAAGCTCGTTCGAACCGACGGTTGGCTGGCTTTCAATATCAAGGAAACGTTTCTCGATCACACCGAGCAC
>CAUZSN010000229.1:0-3618 GCA_963582345.1 Planctomycetota bacterium | reverse complement strand
CCGCCTTCACAAAGCCTCAGGCCAGGCGTTCGTACAGTTGAATGGGCGCCGAATCCATTTGGAGAAGTATGGAACCCCAGAGAGTAAGCAGCGCTATCGCCACGCGATCGTCGAATAGTTGAGCCAGACCAACAAAGTTACCCATGAACATAGCGATGGTGAAAGAGAGTTGACCTTCGTGGAATTATTCTTGGAGTACGTTCGATTCGCCAAATCCGTTTAAGTCAAGAACGGTGAACCGACGGACGAGATGTACGGGATTCGCACCGCTTTTCGTCCCATCAAGAGCCTTTGCGGACATATGATGACCGCCAAGTTTGGGCCCAAAGACCTGAAAATTGTTCGCCAACGGGTGGTTGATTCCGGACATAGTCGTCGCGACGTCAACGACAATATCAATCGTGTCCGGAGGATATTCAAGTGGGCAGTCGAGAATGAGTTGATTCCTGTGGCAGCGTACCAAGCCCTCGCTGCGGTGTCGGGGTCTACGAAAAGGATGAACGGAAGTCCGGGAAACGAGGCCTGTGCGGCCCGTAGATCTCGTCACAGTTGCCGCCCTGGAAAGGTATGCGTCATGCGCCCCTGTGACGTGACGTGTGAAGACGAAGTATGGCTTACAGGACCATGACCCACAAGAACGAGCATCGTGGGGGGATAGAATGATCTTTCTGGGGTCATAGGCCCAAGCGGTACTCCGACCGTACCTGCTCCGCGGTGCAACGGACTTCTGCTTCTCTCCTACCTAGAGCGAGGCAAAGTGAAATGCTCAGTGGTGGGAAAGGCGCAGTTTTCCTATGACGCCATTGCAGGAGCGCCGAAGGTCGAAAAAACTACGAACCAGAACACCTGGTAAGTGTCACACGAAGGACAACTATAGACAGGCAGGCCAACGCGCCTGCATCTGAGCCATGATCAGTTGATTCAGAGACATCACGGATGTCTACAATACAGGTTTGATGATGTGTAACCACCGAAGTTTACGACATGTTGCTCATCCCGCCCCAATTGGAGGAATGTCTTCCAAGTGGTCTTCCATTTCCGATCAGATGCCGGTTCAATTCCGTGGGCCTTGAGGATATTGCTAACCGTTTGGTCGACGGCGGATTAAAATCCCAATTGTTCCCAACCCGCACAGGGCGAAGGTCGACGGTTCGGGTACGAAATTCTGCCATACGTCCTCCACAAACGCCGTGCCATTCAGGCCGCCCGACACGACCAAGTCCTTGCGGACAAACATCGTGTTCCGGGGTGGAGCGACCATAGTGCTTTGCATTAGCTCGCGCGAGCTGATCGACAGGTGGCCCACCGGGGGTCCTGGAAAGTTGTCGAACAGGGAATTCGGCATGGACAGAAACAGAGTTTCCGACATGGACACCAGTCCGCCGCCACTGACGCCGATTTTGCTGGGATCAAATTTCGCTTCCACAGCCTGAATCGGGGCAACCGACGTGACTTGGAAACCGAAATCCAGATCGAGCAACTGGCCGGAACCTGCCTCCGCATCCAACCCGAGGAAATGCAGCGACACGGATCCGTCGGCCTCTTCGCACGTCTCTACGACGATGTTTGCAGGATTGATCGGGGATACTCCGGCCGTAGCCGAGTTGTGGAAAATCATGAAGTCGCTAAAGACAGTGCCTCTCGCGCTCAGGCTCGCCCCTGCAGCTAAATTTTCCAACGTGTCCGAATCGACAACGACCAGCGATGCCCGCGTCGGCGAACTCGCAGCCAACACGGCCACGGCTATCACGGCGCACGCTGCCCGCTGGATCGCGTTCTTACACATAAGGCCGTGTGCCCGATGAGGGACCCGTATGACAAACACCGCCAGCAGTCCAGACAGGAACATCGCGATCGTCGAAGGTTCAGGCACCAGCTCGTAGAGCTGAAACATCGAGCTGACGCTGGCCGTCCCCATTGCGTTGCCCGTGACGACCAGGTCATTGACAACCGTCACTACGGTATTCGGGGTGGTTAGCAATTCTTGGTCGAACAGATTGGCGAGGGAGTCTGTATTCACTGCCAGCGCCGCCAACACACCCGGTCCTTGGATCTTTTCCATCAACCTGACTACTCCGTCCAGGTTCCCAGCCGCACCGTCCAGTAACGCGGACGCACTTGCAATCGGTAACGGTGACGTGACTTGGTATTCGAAATCAACGTTGACGGCTTGCCCGAGGTCCGCGCCGGCACCAAGCAGGAATTGCACACCGGGTTGGTTAGCCTGGCCATTCTTCAAGCCTGCCTGGACAACGACCATGGCCGGGTCGATCGGAATGGCTCCCCCCGACGAGGTCGACAGACCGACCGTCCACATGGAAAACACAGTTCCCGCAGCGGTAAGCGAAGCACCGTCAGATAGGATGTCCAAGGTGTCACTCGAGGTGACGACAAAACTTGCATTGGTTGCCGAGGTCAATACCACGCATCCGACGACCAATGCTAACAACGTTTGCGACCAGGGAACTACCTGGAAACCACTCATCCCCCAACCTGTCTCACGACTCTCGAATGCGCCCAAAAAAGAGGGGGATCGATCGGCGTTGGTGGGTATCCTCCTTATCTCCGTGCAGGTCTTGTTGCCCGTTGGAGTTCCAACGCTTAACTGTTTCGTATTTCTGTATTGAGATTTCACTGATCTGTTCCTACTTTGGCTAAAGAAATGAAAACAATCTGTTGTTTTGTCAAATCGCAACAGACGCACGGATGGGTGAGACTGTTACCCAGGCCGGCCCCAACTCGCGACGCCGTGAAGGACTCTGGTCGCCCAATTCGTGACAACCCACATATTTTGGTCGTGAAGCGTTGCACGATTTCTGTGGCGGACACTCTGCGCGATCGTTTCCCTGCGGAAAATCGTTAACCGCTTTGTCCAATGCAGGCGCACCGTCAACGCAGAGTCAGCTCGTGGAACGAACCATACGTTCCACTGCTGCAACCGAACTGTCGTTCGCACATTTTTCAGACAACATGAAATTTGGTTACTGGACATTCTGCAACACCTACACATTTACTACGGACACACCATCAAACCGGGCTACGACTCGCCACCGCAACACCGCTGATGATTGCCATAGTTCAAATTAAGAGAGAGGTTCAATAGTCTTTTTCCCTTATTGGTATTGGAAGGCATTCAGCCGGTTGGTGACTCCTGACTAGTCAGGCTGGAACGCACGAACACCGGCCGTCACGGATCAAATATTTACGACCAATCTCGCTGCTTCCGTTCCCTTATGCCATCAATCAAACAAATCCAAAATACAACCCACCCAATAAAAAATGCTCGCGACCTTCCTAACTAGTGACCTCTTTGACCGCGTTGTAGGCGGACGAGGAAATCACTTAGTTATTGAAGGTCACGAGCAATAAAGTCCTTAATGCGTTGTACAGGCCGAACAAAGGATCGGCCTAATCCTTAACTAGATCAACTTGTGCGATCACTCCGATCGACGGTTGTTGTTAATGCGCCACGCTGGTCTAAAAAAAAATGCTCGCTGCTCACACCCAGACAGCTATTCCAGCAAGCACACACGTTGCGCCATTGGAAGTTAGCTGTGTAGAATGCGATGCACGAGCACCTGTTTGTCGTTAAATTCTTGTGTGGAACAGTGGTAACAA
>CAUZSN010000228.1:0-3671 GCA_963582345.1 Planctomycetota bacterium | reverse complement strand
TCGTCAACAACGGGGTTGGAGTAACTAGTCTTTCCTGTTTACCGAAACGGTGTCTGACTGTGTCATTTACCCGACAGGCAAGCATTAATGTGTTGGGCTCACGGTGGTTACGCCCACCGATGGTATCGTCGAATCGGCCTGGGCAACTAAAAGCCAAGCCCGTATAATCTCGCCCCTCGTGGAAATGGATTTCCTCAATTTTGGGTAATTGGTAAAGCTAGGATGCACACGCTAGAGATTCTTGAAGAGGCGCTGCAAGTTGCCGATCGGTTGGGATACACTATCCGACACGAGTGGCTAGATGGGGAATTGGGAGGTGCCTGCGAATTTGCGGGACAGAAATGGATCTTTCTGGATATTGGTTCTAGTGTCGAAGACCAACTTGAGCTAGTGTTGGAAGCGTTGAGGGGTGATCTTGCGATTCGTGAGGCGACGCTATCAGTGCATCTAAAAAAACTTCTTGACGGGCGGCGCGCGGCTTAAGTCGAGGTTTTGTTCCCACTGGGCGATGTTGCCGGAAGCTGCATTGTTTATCAATGGCGAACGGATGCCAACTTCTTGGGCAGCTCACACGAATGCGACATTTGGCTACCGATACAGTTCTTGGTTTTTGATGTACTGTTCGACAGCGCGAGGTGTGTGGTAGCGAATGGATTTTCCCTGTGCAACTCGGTTGCGAATTTCTGAGCTGCTCAGGTCGATCAGGGGCATGATGACTTGATACTGGCGGATTTCCGCTAATCGCTCGTTGCTTACGACACTGGTAAGTTGTTCAAAGTCAGGTTCACCGCTTCCCACACGACTCACTACGATTGGAGATGCCAGACTGCAGAGTTGTTCTGGCTGTTTCCAGCTTGGCAAATATTGCAGATTGTCAGTACCCATTAAAAAGAAGAGTTGTGAATCGGGGTGATCCGCCTGTATTTCAGTGAGTGTTTCAATAGTGTAACTGACTCCCCCGCGTTTTAACTCTGTTTCTGAAACTTCAATTTGGCTATGTCCACCGAGGGCCAATTTGAGCATTTCAACACGTGCACTCGGCGGTGCTAATTGGCGATCCTGTTTGTGTGGAGGAATCGCAGCTGGGACAAACCACAAACGGTCCAGTTGACACTGCTCAAGACAGCTTTCTGCCAGCAAGAGATGGCCATAATGGACCGGATCAAATGATCCACCAAAGATTCCCAAACGCATTGTCGACTTTTTCAGGTTTTAAGCTCAAAAGTTCAGTTTGGGCCCCTCCACCATCTTTTTTTCAGGGGCTCCCCAGAGACGCTGTTCAAGGCTATGGTAACGGCTGGATGTATTTCTGACTACCTTGGAACAAAAGTGAACGGTCATCAGCAAAACTTGTTTGAAACTGAGCCAACGCCTTGGGAGTTGGATGACGCTTCGGAGTGTCATGTGGCAACGGTCGTTTTTTCCGGTGAGCCGCAAGGAGTATTTGACTACCTTGTGCCAGAACGGTTGCGTGAAAGTGTGCGCGTTGGGCGTCGAATTCAAGTACCGTTGGGCCGTGGAAACCGGTCGATGGTAGGTTATTGTGTGGGAGTTGAGGATCGGCATGTTGTTGCCAGTCAACTCAAAGAAGTCCGCTCGGTAGTGGATCAGCGGGATTTGATATCGGAGCCGATGATGCAAATGGCGGCCTGGATGTCCAAACGGTACATGAGTCCTTGGGGACAGGTTTTGGAAGCGATTGTACCATCAGGTGTTCGGGGCCAGGCGGGTACCAGGGAAATGATATTTCTGTCGGTTTCTACAAGTGTTGCAGCCCGCTTGACCCAGTTAAAGTTGCCCAAGAAGCAGGCGGAGGCGTTGTGTCACCTTGCCGGATCAGTTGAACCCCTAACTCCCTCTCAATTGGCGACTGCCGTGGGTTGTACTCAGGCACCGATTACGGCCCTCCGCAAGAAGGGGCTGGTTCATTCAGAGATTCGCCGAGTGCGAACGACAGGAGTGATTGAAGAGCATGTCATCTGCGAAGAGCATCTGACACTGAATGACGATCAGGCAGTAGCTTTGCGAGCTATCACAAGTGCGTTGGACCAACAACGCCATGAAACGATTTTGTTGCACGGAGTGACCGGAAGTGGCAAAACGGAAGTTTACATCCGAGCGATTGATGAGGTGATTCGGTACGGTCGTCAGGCCATCGTATTGGTACCAGAGATCAGTTTAACTCCGCAAACTCGTGAGCGATTCCGTTCGCGATTTCCGAGAGTTTCGGTTTTGCATAGCAATTTGGATGCATCGGAACGACACTGGCACTGGGAGCAGATATCACGAGGCGATGTGCAGGTTGTTGTTGGTGCTCGGAGTGCTGTTTTTGCACCAACACCTCATCTCGGACTTGTTGTGCTGGATGAAGAGCATGATGCTTCATTCAAACAGGAATCGTCGCCACGATATCACGCGCGTGATGTCGCCTTGTTTCGTGCCAAGGCCGAAAACATTCCGTTAGTGTTAGGCACGGCAACGCCTTCTTTGGAAAGTTGGTATCAGACGGAGCAATCGAATTATCAACGAGTAACGTTACCTCGCCGAATCATGGGGCGTCCACTTCCGGAAGTGGTTACTGTCGATTTGCGTGTTGAAGTCCAGGCGGGTGGTCGTGGTGCAATATCACGTCCACTGCAGCGTGCATTAGAAACAGCCTTGTCAGAAGGTGGACAGGCCATTTTATTATTGAACCGACGTGGATTTTCGACACACATACAATGCCCCTCATGCGGGCATGTTGTTAGTTGTCCGGATTGCGACATTGCGTTGACTCATCATCGCGAAGGTGACAAAGCGGTCTGTCATTATTGTGATCATTTGGCGCCAGCGCCTGTCGAGTGTCCCGAGTGCCAGTTTTCAGGGATCCGATTTTTAGGATTTGGGACGCAGCGTTTGGAGACAGAGGTGCGAGCGCGTTATCCGAAAGCTTCCTGTTTGCGAATGGATTCCGATACCATGACCAGGCCAGGTAGTCACGAAGCTGCGCTCAAGCGATTTCGCGAGGGTGAAATTCAGATTTTAATTGGTACACAAATGATTGCCAAGGGATTGGACTTTCCCAACGTTACACTTGTAGGAGTTGTCAACGCTGACACGGCTCTACATTTTCCCGATTTCCGCGCGGCCGAACGAACATTTCAACTGGTGACCCAGGTTGCTGGTCGTACGGGCCGCGGTTCGAAGGGGGGGCATGTATTAGTGCAGACTTATAGTCCAGACCACCCAGCTATCAAAGCCGCGCAGCAGCACGACTATTTGCAATTCGCCAGCTATGAATTACCGATACGGGAAGAGTATGGATATCCGCCCTACGCAGCGATGATTCGACTGGTAGCAAGAGGTTTGTCGAAGGCGACGACTCAACAGTTTATCGAAGGAGTCCAGGAGCAACTTCAGGCAACAATCGATGCGACGGGCGTCCAAGTCAGAGTACTGGGTCCTGCAGAGGCACCGATTGCCAAGATTCGAGGAAAATTCCGTTTCCACATGCTTTTGCATGGTCCCAACGAATCTGATCTGCACGACACCGTTCGAACGGCAACCTCCAAGGTTCGTCAACCTAGTGATGTGCAATGGATCGTCGATGTTGATCCTCAGAACATGCTTTGACGGCGTCTTTATAGAAAAACCAGTGATCGAATCGCACTGGTTGTTATAGTCGGGTAACC
>CAUZSN010000227.1:0-3674 GCA_963582345.1 Planctomycetota bacterium | reverse complement strand
CCGCACGCTGCTGGGCTGTGAGCGAATCGTGCAGCAGCTTGACGGTTGTCTCCGGCGATTTCACTGGAGGGTTGTTGATCGGATTATTGTCCGCTGCCAGCGCGGCAGCAGGCCAACCGGAGGACGCCAACGCGGTCGCTCCTGCGGCAGTTGTCCTATGAAATCGCGGCGATTCAATTCGGGATGGAATTCATAATCGGGACAAGGATTTTTCACGCTGGACATGTTTGACATCCTTTTGATTGGAAAGGGACCGTTAGGCGACGCCGATCAGCGTCCTGTATTCTACCGTAAACGGAATACGCGAAAGCAGCCGGCTGGCAAAAAATGGTTGGCAGAAAAATGGGAGACAGACACAGGACATGTCCAACCGCCTCCACCTCAGAATCTGCCGTTGTACAGGCCCACAGACCTACCATTCCTACAGACCTACGGGCCCAAACTCCCGTCAGCCGTCGCCAAGAATTCGGACCCTTCAAGCCCGTCTGCAGCTTTTTGCTTCTGTCGAATAAGTCAAGTGATTTGGCTCTCCCAACGCCGGTCGAATCGGTGGATCGCCCGGTACGCGCGATGTAAATCGTCCGGACGCGGCCGGTCTTCCAGCGAAGCCACCAATGTCCGGACTATGGGTATTTGCAGCAACATACTAGTGAATACTTGTCCACTGATGAATTTCAAATGAACCAGTCGCTGCGAGGCAAACAGCTCGTGTAATTGATCATGGCGGCCGGACAGCGGCGTCCAATTTGGCGCCCGACCAACGCGCCTCAGCGTGTTGCTGTACTAGATGCTGCCCTTGGTGGTGGAGTGAATTGTCTGCGCCCGGACCAAAAACGTCGAGCGTCCAGCGTACTGCCGCGAGTAATTCGTCGGCTGAAACGGGGTCCGCCACGGCATGGATTTCCCCGTCCGGACGGCATGCAAAAATATCCGGCGACGTTGCCACCGTTCTTTCGTGGCTCTCCATTAACAATTTGCCGTCCGGTTGGACTATCCAGTTTGCTATTCCATGCACACAGCAAGGTGTCCGTCAGAGCCGGACGCGAATCCTGGTCACGAAGAGCTTTTCGCATCCGGTCACGAGTTGTCCACCAGTCGTCCAATGATCCGTGAGTCGATTGGCGCATGATTCTACCCGAATTATCGGTGGCCGGCGGGAAGTTGCTCCGCTAATCACTTGCCACAACCGCGTCGACTATCGTCAGGGCCTGTAACGCTTCGGGTGGTCCCAGTTCGGGCCCGCCGAATGGACGACAACTGACCAATAGACATGTGAGAGACAGCAAAGTGGTCAGGTACACGGCACAGCGTAAACGGGGCAGTACTCATGGCAATGGTTCTTGACGATGACGGTTCCCTATCTATTGAAGAAACGTGTAGTGAACGTGTTGAGCAAGCAAGCGTCCCGCTTGTCGAACGATGGCAATTGCCGATCGCGCATCACCCAAAGCGTTTGGTGTGTTCATAGGATGCCTCCCTAAGTCAGATTGTCTGTTCCGCAAAGAAGACGACCGGTCAGACTCTGTGTGGCCGTTTCATGTGTCACCACCGAGTCGAACGTTCCCCTAAATTGCAGACAATCCAGAAGCACACATAAACGAAGCAAACTCGTTTTGCGGTGGAGAAGACTGGCTTGTCAGATGGTGGGTGACACGAGCCGAGTATGACCGAGGACTAAAGTGCCACCTGGCTCGTGGCACGCACCAAACAGAAACTGACAAACCACCAGGCAGTTGGTGGGAGGTAGAAAGTATGGTCCCGATCCCAAATTCCGCAGTCCCAAGGTTCACAAGCTACCACACAATCTCAAACCCGGCCGAGATCGCGTGATAAAGTGCGTCGCCACGAACTTCGAGGGGACGAAATGTGCCGGAGATGGTGGCGGGCTCGAAAATACGGGTGATTTCGTTCGGGTCAGTCCGTTCAGTCGTTTGCCGCGCATTTTCGCCATTAATTTCAATGCCGTCACGGGCCAACACGACGCCAGTGTAGTACAGCAAATCATAAGAGGCCTTCAAAGCCACATGAGGGCGAATTTGCCAACCGACGTAGGCGCCAGTTTCGCCGAGAAAGGCCAGTTGTTCGTCTTGTGCATCATCGCCGAAGCTCGTTGACAGACCCATGTCGGTGACATTGATATCGATCTTGCGATTAGCAAAGTTATGTAAGGTTCCCGCCAGGACTTTGATTCCCCAATGCCAGTTTGCATGTTGCTGGAGGAGGCCCGCACCCATCTGAATTCCAACCATGTCGTTGTGCGTACGGACTTCGTAACTCCCACGGCCAGTATTTCCTCCCGGTGAGTCGATGGCGATCAAATTATTGTAATTGTCAACTCTTGCAACTAATTGTTGTGAATCGGCAGCGCCAAAACTGTCCCACAAAAAACGTTCATTGTGACGCACCATCCGCAGGCCTCCCAATAACGTCAGGATGCTGCCTGAATTGATATCTCGATGCCAACTGCCGTTGGGTTGCAGAAGCACTCGGTCACGACGCAGCCGCGAGCGTTTTTTCAGGTTGAACTCGAAACTGTTCAAATCTGACTCGTAGAGATACGAGTGCGTGAGGGCATTGGAAAAGCCAACGACGGAAATCGGAAGTTGAAAGATGCCACTGGTCGGACCCACTTCCGCGTCAAGAAGCAGCCCGTCCAAGCGAAAAACAAATCCCCCCAGGTCAAGGACGTTAAAGTCCCCGTCATCCAACCCAGGCCCTTGCGAAGCCGTTATCCGATCGCGACCGTCAAAATCAAAGAATCCCCAGAACGTGAATTCAATCGCATGGTCGCGATTATACACATCCCGTCCAATAATGTTTCCGATCGTCAGCTTGACACCTGGCTCCGTTCTGAAGGTTTGGCCGTCTGTTTGCAGAGGATCTTGGTTATCTGCACCTTGCGTTACAAGACTTTGTCCGAAACCTTGTGTTCGTTGAGTGTAGGTCTGGTCACGTGTGAGAATTTTGCCGTTCGCCATCGACCGATACATGAGGACCAGAGATTGTTCTGTATACCAATGACCTCGCCAGAGCCACGTCCCGGAATTTTGCAACAACGGCATGTCATGTATCAGTGGTCCGTCGGGGTCATCCAGATGATGCGGTTCGCTGAAGTCGCTTCCCAGTTTCAAGCCATCGTCGTCCCACACACCGGGCGTCCCAGATACGACCCCGCCTTCGACCGCGCTATCAACAGCTACCTCAACGGGTGATGGCGGCGAGTGGATGATCTCATCAGCGGGCGCCGTGAGAACTTCCTCGAATTCCGGCGGTGGCAGGTCTTGCCTGCGACGGGCGACTCGTTGGACCACGTCGCTATCTTGCGCAACACTCTGTATCCACGGTGCGAGTGTAGCCGCAACCGTTAGGATCACCACCGTCGTAGGATGTTGTACGCTTTGCCGCTGAAACATTCTAACGGTCCCTCGCTGATGACATTCGTGTCGGGACGGCAGCCAGGACGGATCCGTACCGAACGGTTTTACGTAATCGGAAAAAATCTGCGCAAACACGAGGAAAAATCGTTAGATTCACCATAATCCGAAAAGTTTCTGCCAGTGGCAAGGTTTCGCCCATGTCCCTTACGTAACAACAGTCGCAACAGGTGCCAGACCGCCAAGGCAACGTGACTATTTACTCACCACACGACTTCAAAACCCATTGAGAGAGCGTGG
>CAUZSN010000226.1:0-3695 GCA_963582345.1 Planctomycetota bacterium | reverse complement strand
CACCACCTGATCCTCGTCGATTTCAATCGGCGAAATCGGTTCAAGTAGATAGATCAACCGTGACGCCAACCGTTGGGCAATCTGCCGTAGTTCAGACATCGGGGACTGCACCCATCTGGGCGTGACCAACCGAACGGATGTTACACGACAGGACATTGAATCCAACGCGATTAATTCAGTGTCAAACTGGTCAGGCTGATGTGCGAGCGTAATCGTTCGCAGCTGGGCGTCGTTGACGTCGGCCGGATCGACCGAATCCAACAGCTGCTGTAGTTGATCTTGGATGCTCATGGTGTTACACGCTCTTGAAGTGCTGAGAAGCCGCTGGTCCCTGGCGTGCCAACTCGGGATGAAAAGTTATTGGTTCACGGCGACGCGAGCCGCTAGACCTCGCCGGTCCTCGCATGGTCAGCGCGACACATTGACGATGTCGGCACTTGACTGGACTTGGGCGAGGTCCAGAGGTTCGCGTCGATCGATATGGGTTACGATGTTTTCACCTCCTCAGCTTCGTTCCAAACCTGATCAGTTTTCGAAACGGACTGTTCCGATCCGTCGAAAGTCAAGGTGGAGACTCGATTGTCCAGAACGGTCTCGACATGCACGGGCCGTTGCCACAGTTGAAACAGATTTTCGAGTGTAGCGTTGGCATAGTTCAGCTCGAGTTCGACACCGTTGTAGTCGTGTTTGAGGTACAGCTCCCCACGATTCTTGTAGTTACCATCTCGGACGGAGATGATCGGCCGGCCACGGTTGGTCAAGCTATACAGTAGTTGCTGCTTAACCTTGGGGAACTCGCGAGATTCAATTTCGTAGTGCTCAGTATTCTCGTTGTACCCGAACTTGAACAGCTTGTGGCGGCGGCAGAATTCGAGTGTGAGGAATTCGTCGATGAAGGTCAGGTCATTGTGAATGCGACGAACTTCAAAGATCTTCTCGCGCCCCAGCCCGATGTTGGTGTTCCATTCCCGTTTGGCGACACGGTCGTCGCACTCGTTGTAGTCCCGGCCGAAGCAGCCACGGTTCCAACGGTCCTCGATATCTCGAATTAATTCGACGCCCAGTTTGTATGGGTTCAATCGGGTGGGTGAAGTGGCGAGCGTACCTGAATTGTGGTCTGCATAATTGATGATTTCGTTGGGTTCGAGTCCATGGCGCGTCATGATCGTCGAGTGCCAATAGCTTGCCCAACCTTCGTTCATAATCTTGGTCTGGCCTTGAGGGACGAAATAGTAAGCTTCGTCACGCACAATCGACAGGAGATCAACCTGCCAAGGCCGTAGCGGGGCATGTTCCAACAAGAACAGTAAAATGTCTCGCCTCGGTTCCTTGGGGAATCCGTCATTCTGGTCCAGCCGCTTTTGCTGCCGCGCCGTTTCCAAGGCCAATGCCTCCGGTGGATTGATGTAAGGCTCCATGTATTGCTTGGCGGGGAATCGACCTGGTATGTTTTCTTCACGATTCATGTCATCCGTGGCGTTACGAAAACTGTACTTATCCTGTCGTTCGTAACGTTGAATGAACGGCGAATGAATGTCGATTAAATCTTCAACGCTCAAGCATACGTCGGTAAACTCCTCGACAGTTTCAGCGCCGAACCGGTCCATGTAGCGCCGTACGCGGTTGCCGTGGTTCGCCATCTCGTCGATCATTTTGCGGTTCGTTTTGCTGAACCAAATATTGTTCTTGAAGAAATCACAGTGGCCATAGACGTGCGCCATGACCAGCTTTTGATCGCTGAAACTATTGCTGGTCATCAAGTAGGCATAGCAAGGGTCGTTATTGATCACCAGTTCGTATATTTTCTGCAGCCCGTAAGCGTAGCCTTTGGAAAGTTGCTCGTACTCCATGCCGAAACGCCAGTGCGGATACCTTGTGGGGAACCCTCCGTATGCGGCAATGGCATTCAGCTGCTGAGCATCCACCATTTCGAAAACCGTTGTGTAGAAGTCCAACCCGTAATCGCGCGCGTGGGCTTCAATCCGCTGCTGCGCGTCGATCAGATCGGGTGTCAAGGTTCGGATGAGGCTTGCCACGGGCATGGTTTGACTGCCGAGTTCGAGTCTGAGAGTTGGTGTTGGACGGTGCCTTGTTACTCGACTTCGAATACGTCAAACCGATGATGGCCCAGGGATTGGATGATGTCCCACATGCGGGGCATATCCTGACAGAGTTGCTGGCGGGCTTGTCCGATCGCATTTTCTCGGCTGTGGCCTTTCACCGTGACAGTGGTATGGCCTACGCGGACGTGGAACGTCCTTTTGGGCTCGTGCTCTGGGTTGTGGGAAATCATCGTCAAGTTCCTTGTGGTGGTTTCGCGGGTAAGTTGTCAGGTCATTTACCTTTTCCCAAAAAAATTCGAATCGAATCGTAAATGGCCTCTTCGTCCTGAATTTCGGAAAGTATTAAGGTTTCATGATGTTCGCCAAACGCGGTGGCGAGAGAGCGGATGTATTCGCCACTGCCGTAAGGACTCTCCACCTGTCCGTAACAAAACAAGTTACAGCGGGGCACAAGGCGTTTTCGGAGCAGAGACAGACTGATTTCATTGTCCTCGCCCCAGTTATCACCGTCCGAAAACTGGAAACAGTAGACATTCCATTGTTCAGGCGAAAACGAGTCGTCGATCAAACCGGCGCAGACTTCGTAGGCCGAGCTGATCCTTGTCCCGCCACTTTCGCGAGTGTGGTAAAACGTGTGTTCGTCGACCTCTTTGGCGACGGCATCATGAATGATGTAACGGCGTTCAATCCCGTCATATTGGCTTTGCAACCACGCATCAATCCAGAAAGATTCAGTCCGCACGATTTTTTTCTGCTCGTCGGTCATTGAACCGGAGACATCCATCATGTAGATGATGACAGCGTTTGTTTCCGGCACGCTGATGGTGCTCCAGCTGCGGTATCGTCGATCGTCACGAATGGGGACGATCTGGGGATGTCGATGGTTATAGGTGCCGGTAGCGAGCTGCCGGCGGAGCGCGGCGACATAAGTCCGCTTGAAATGCCTCAATGATTCGGGGCCGGTGCGGCGGATGCTGTTATAGCGGTACTTCTCCTGAATGATGTTGGCTTGGCCCCTCCGTTCAATCCGCGGCAGTTCCAGTTCGTCGCCGAGAATTTTGGCAAGCTCCTGCAGAGTCATTTCAACTTCGAGCAGGTGGCCGTCTCCAGGCTCGCTGCCGGCCTGACCAGGGCCGCCGTCTGATCCGCCGCGTCCGATCGGCTGGCCAATCTCACCGTCCCCCTGTCCCACACCGCCGTTGCCATTCTGTCCGTAGCGAAAATGGGGTACACCGAGTTGGGGAAGCGGAATGCTCACAAGATCCCGGTCTTTGCGGCCGATCATTTCGCCATGCGTGACGTATTTTCGCAGATTCTTGCGAACTTTTCCGCGTACGATATCCCGGAACCGGGACCGGTCACGGTCGATTTTTCTGGACATGGCTTGGTTCCTCTTTCGCTCGAGGTTTCCAACAAAACTCATCAGTCGACACGGTTCCCGTACGCTCAGGCCTTCTGAAATCCGTTCGAAGATGATCCATCACCGCGGCAACCTGAAGGTCGTAGCGGTAATCAAGAGTGTTGCGTGCGAGTGGCCAACCAGCACGCTGCTCTTTGTCAGTCGTCTTTGGCATCACCACGGGCGAAGATACTGGCGACGTAGCTCAACACGTCGGTGGCGCTGTCTTCGTC
>CAUZSN010000225.1:0-3768 GCA_963582345.1 Planctomycetota bacterium | reverse complement strand
AGGTCAATTAGCGTTGTCCCGTTGGGACTGAATGATTCTATCCAATGCGCTCCTAGGGCGTTGCCCTAGGCTGACATAGGGCTGGCCCGTTGGGCCGTAAAGTAAAGCCCAACTTATGTATAAACAACAGGGCGGGAACCCAGGAAAAACGGAGGCATTCGACTAACAACTGGATCCCCGCCTCGGCGAGGATGACGGTTGACTTTGATAGCGTAAACTTTGCGCGGTGTTTTGGGCAAGGTGACCGTAACTTCTTCACAACGCACGCGTTTTGAAGAATGGTCATCAGATCATGAATAACCCGCGCTAACGAGCTATTCAACCGAACTAAGCCAAGCGATGGGATTACTTGTGCGCGCGGGGAATGAAGCCGATCGATGTTTCCATCCACGTTCCGCAACTGCATCCGCCGCCGCCTTCGGGCGATAGCAGCATGCCGTCGGCTGGGATTGTACTCAACCAGCAATCCGGTCGCAGACGGGGCCACGTTGTCGATTTACCCTTTTTCTGATCCCAGACTGTGACTGTGCTCGCTCGGAAGAACAATGCGTCGGCGGTGCATGCATAGGTGCCACAACCGCCGCCGGGCATCTTGATATCCAAAATCTTTCCATCTTCAAGTGCGAACGCCTGAGGTCGGACATAGACGCGATTGCCTACGATGGCCGGTCGCGACATGGCCTTGCCATGATCGCCTTTGCCGCCGGGCCAGCCGAAGCTTTGGTGCCATTGACGGGCGCCGTTCTTTGCCGAGTACGAATAGACATCGTATTTCTTGTTGTTGGAGGAAACGACGACCAATCGATCCTTGGCATGCGCCATGTAGAAAACGACGATTCCGTCTTCAGTGTCGATGGGTTTTTCCCACAATAATGATCCGTCATTGGCATCGATGGCGACGATGAATTGGTCCTTCCATAGTTCAGGACTGCCTACACGTCGGTCGTTTGACTCCCGCACTTTGGGATTGCGACTTTCGACGAAATAAATGACACCGTTCGACACTGTTACCGATGGATTGATGATGACACCGTTTGAGTAGGTCCACCTTGTTTCCCCGGACTTCTTATCGAGGCCGAAAAGGTTGTCGCTACAGATCTTGTAGGTTACGGCGCCGCTCCGCGCGTCGTACCAGCCGGCATTAGCACCGCCCCAAAACTCATTCCATGAGGAGCCTTGTTTGACCGCCGTTCCGATCAACTTATCGCCTTCCGATGCGAGGTAACCCCAGTCGTATTTCCAATCGGAACGCTCGCCAGGTTCAGCCGCAAACATGTTGGCAACGGTCCCGGTAACTGCGTCGATCTTCCAGCAGCGATCGCGAATGGCCACATAAATGTTCTTCGCGTCGGCACACCAGTTGCCGCAATCCCGTGGCATGTTGAAGCGTTCGAGATCGGGAATTTCCAGTGACCAGAGAATCGAGCCATTGAACGAGTCGACCGCGACAATTCGATGCAGTCCCTGCAAGAACAGTCTTCCCGAAATCGCCAGTGGTGACGGCTTACGTCCATTACGGTCGGCTTGATATCGTGGACCCGGTCGTCCGACCCATTGGACTTCCAAATCATCCGACTTCGATACGCCAGCAAGCTGTTCGCCGCCATAAGCGGAATTGTCTGCTCGGCCATACAGGTGCGTCCACTGACCGGCTCCGGGAAGTGGCCCGCGTGTGATTGTCGCCCAAAGATAGCCGTTCCGTTCGATGACTTTGGGTTTCAATGACGCCAAGTTGTCGAACCAATGATTCAAAATGTCACGAGACGATGGCTTGTCTGTCCTTGTCGCGAGTCCAATCACTGCGACACCACCATTCGGCCTCAAGACGCGAAGAACTTCTTTGGGCGTACTGAACAAACCTGCGTCAAGGCTTGCGCTTTGCAAAACAACCAGATTCGCAAAGTGACCCACAAATGGAAGATTGCCAAGATCATCGACGTGATGGATCGTGACCTGACCATAGAGCCCGCTGCGTTTGAGCGTACGGCGCGACTGCTTCACAAGTCGAGCATCAGTTTCAACGCCAATGACGCGCAGCCGAGTCCGTTTTGCGAGCAACGACGCAAGTTGACCATCGCCAGATCCAAGCACCAGGCAGATGCCACGATCTACGGCCGAGTGTGAGACAATGGCATCGATCACATCGTTCGAGTTCTTTTTCGGTTGATCGCTCGCTGCTCGAATAGGCACGGGCAGCAAAGAACGGTTGTAGTCGAAAAAAGTGTCACATTCGTAGTTCTTCGTGGCAGCCAATTTGCCTTCATTTATCGTGTGGATGACATAAGAATACACACGTTTGTGTTTCAAACCGGTCAATGTGACTTCGTGATTCTTGGTTGGCTTGGTCTCTGCAACTCGAACGGTGTTGCCATCCAGCTTTAAGTCGAGAAGCGAAGGTGATTCTTCTTTGGTTTGCCAGCGTACGATGGCATCTCCCGGATGAGTGAACTGCAGCCACGGGCCAGCGGCTAGCTTCGTCGTTTTGGGAGCTGCGGGAAACGCGCCCGAGTCTTGCTTGTAGTGCTCGGCAATTTCGTTCGCAGTCAACACGTCACCGTAGACGCGGACTTCAAGAATCCGCCCATTCAAACGAAAGTACTCGTCCTTATCGTGATAGGCACCAATCTCGTAGTACGCTTGAGGTGGATAATCGATGTCACCTTTCTCAGTCTTCGATTCACTCTCGAGTTTGCCATTCACGTACAGTCGCATGGTCTGGCCATCGTAAGTGCCCGCAACGTGATACCAGCGTCCAACAACGAAATCGGACTTTGCCTTCAAATACGTCAGCTTTCCGCTTCCTTCTTTTCCCGACACTGCCAAGCTGAACTTCGAGTCAATAAATCCGAGCAACCAACCGTGCTCATAGCTTCCATTATCCTGAATCGCTCCGATGAGTCCTCCCCAAGCCATCGGTCGATCCACGCGTACCCAGGCCTCGGCCGAGAGTGTCTTCTTTGGGATTTTGACTTTGCGGTGATTCGTGGCCAACAGGACGCTCTGTTTGCTTCCGTCGAAAATCAAGGCCTGCCGGCTGCCGACCGTTTCAAATCGCATTGGGGCCGCGACGGTACCGTTCAACGTGCCAGACTGATCTTTGAATGTGTTGCCTTGAATTGCCGATTTTTGAAAGACCCATCGGCCCATCAAAGCGTCGTTCCTGAACGGGCGTACCGGCTCAACATCCGAATCCTGGTCCGCCAAGGGCGCAGCCTTCGATTCAGTCTTCGCTGCGACCTTCAAAACGCCTGGACGAAAAGCGTAGATCGCTCCAACATCGGTGCTGACTATCAATCGTCCATTTGCGATCGCCAGTCCGAAAGCCTTTCCGTCGATTGCGTGCGTCCAAAGCCGACGTCCGTCGCGAATAGTGAAGGCGGAAACACGATCCGTTCCTCCAGCAAACAGAGCGTCTTTGGTTGCGACAAGTGCGTGCGAGCAATCCGAATCCGCTTTCCAAATCACTTTTCGCGAAACCAAGTCGGAAGCGATGATCTGGTCATCCGTCAACATGTAGGACATTGTCTTGGCGACCACCAACGCATTTCCACGTCCGTAGCCCGCCACCATCTCGAGCGTCTTGGGATCGCTACTGCCGATTCCGCCTTTGCGAGGATCAGTTGCTGGTCCGTGGAAAACTTTCGCATCTAGCGAGACGACGACAATCGATCCACCTCCACTTTTCTTGAGCGATCCGAGGTCCTTTCCATCTGTCCGACGAAAGACCTGCGGTGCAACTCGACCCTGTGGAAAGATCAGCAGTTGAGA
>CAUZSN010000224.1:0-3783 GCA_963582345.1 Planctomycetota bacterium | reverse complement strand
AACGGTGTTGTCGTCGCAGGTCATGGAACTGCCGGTCAACCCCAGGTCGACCAGTTCCTGCATCATCTGTTCCTGCGTTTGAACGTAGCGGGTCTGCTTCTTTTGTGTCACTCGGTACAAGGGCGGCTGGGCGATGAAGATGCATCCCTGCTCTACCAATTGCCGCATGTGCCGGAACAGAAAAGTCAGCAGCAGTGTTCGAATGTGGCTGCCGTCGACGTCGGCATCGGTCATCAAAATAATTTTGCCGTAGCGCCGTTTGCTGATGTTCATTTCGACACCAGGCTGAACACCAATGGCCTTAAAGATAGCCACAACTTCCGTGTTGCCCAGCACCTTCACGAGTTGGGCCTTTTCGACGTTGAGGATCTTGCCGCGCAGCGGCAGGATGGCCTGTGTGTTGGAGTCGCGTCCGGTGTCGGCCGACCCACCAGCCGAATCACCTTCGACCAGGTAAAGCTCGCTGACGTCGAGGTCGTGGTTACGGCAGTCACGAAGCTTTTCAGGAAGTCCGCCGGTTGTGAGTGCCCCCTTCTTGCGGATCATTTCGCGGGCCTTCTTCGCCGCTTCGCGAGCTTCAGCGGCGCGAAGTCCCTTGTTGACAATCATTTTAGCGATAACAGGATTTTCTTCAAAAAATTTATTCAGACCCTCGTTGACGATCGAGGTCACAATGCCCTCGACCTCACTATTGCCGAGCTTAGTTTTCGTCTGGCCCTCGAACTGCGGATCGGGAATCCGGACCGTGATAACGGCCGTCAAACCCTCGCGGAAATCGTCGCCGGTGGGTGAGATGTCCTTGAAGATATTGCTCTGCCTGGCGTAGTTGTTGACGGACCGCGTCAATGCGCTGCGGAAGCCGCTCGTATGCGTCCCCCCCTCCAGGTTGTAAATGTTGTTGGCAAAAGCTCGCACATTTTCGGAAAAGCCATCATGATGCTGCAGGGCGATGTCAACCTCGATGTCGTCCTGCTTTTCGGTAATCTGAATAACTTCTGGATAAAGCGGGGTTTCCGTACGGTTAAGGTGTTTGACAAACTCTACAATGCCGTTTTCGTAATAGAACTCGTCGGACTGCTCCGTCCGTTCATCCTTGATGCGAATTCTCACGCCGGCCGTCAGAAATGCCAGCTCTTGCACTCGCTTGTGCAGCGTGTCGTAGTTGAAGCTGGTCTCGGAAAATATTTTGGGGTCCGGCTTGAACGTTATCTTCGTTCCGGTCTTGTCGGTCCGGCCGAGTTTTTTTAATTCGCTGTTGACCACCCCGCGAACAAAGTCCATCGTCCAGACGTGATCGTCGCGACGGATCTCAGCCTCAAGCCATTCGCTCAATGCGTTGACGACCGTAATCCCAACGCCGTGTAACCCGCCTGTTCCGGTTTTGTATCCTGCGGCGCGGTCGAACTTGGCCCCCGCATGAATTTCCATCAGCACGACCTCCAACGCCGGACGGTTTTCTTTATCGGGCATACGTCCGACCGGAATGCCGCGACCGTCGTCACGGCAAGTTACGCTCCCGTCCGCGTTGACCCGGATGCTAATGTTGGCAGCATGACGGTTGACCACCTCGTCGATCGAATTGTCCACAACCTCGAACACAAGGTGGTGTAGTCCGCGGACCGTCGTATCACCGATATACATGGCGGGACGTGTACGTATTCCCTCGATCCCTTTCAACGCACGAATTTGTTCGGAGCCGTACTCCTCGCCGCCGGATTTCTCCATTTGTGCGCCCATTTCTTCACGCACAGGCTCTTGCTCTGGCAACTCATTCAACTTTCTTCACTCCTAGAGAAGAGAGAGATAACTCGTCGGACAGCAATCCCGAGGATCTCACCCGTCAAGCGGAAAATTGTCTCGTGCATCATTCTTAGCTGCTGCTTTTCAGTCGGAATTTCAGATCGCCGATGTTCAACTCCGGCCGCTCCCGCTGCAGCGACCGCAACAACGACTCCTTGTGAAAGGAAACCAATTCACCCAATAACGGCGAGTTGCTCACACCAAGATTCAGGACTCCCCGCTTCATCCCTAAAACTTGTGTCTGGCCTGCGATGACCGGGCCGGCTACCTGTTTCCAGACCGAATCCAACTGAGCTGATCCACGCAAACGCGCCAGTCCTCGCAAGGCAATCAGTTCCGAGAGCGTTTGCGAGAGATGTTGCGGACCGAATGTCGGATTCATAAGTGATCGATCCTTCGATCGGCGTGGCTGATTAATCGGTCAGGCAGAATGATACGTCCCTAACGTGGACCGTGCCGGTACCAAACAGGGCATATTTCTCAGAAGGTTTTCCGTTGAGCTGCCAAGAGATTCAGAGGAGGGTAAGCTACACATTATTTACGCCCTCTTCCTTTCACTCTAACTCCCCCTCTTGTCCGAATGATGGTTGACGCCCCTAGCGATTTTTTTGACCATTTTACATAGGATTTGATTGGTCGGTGCTAGCGATCGCGGGAGAGTGGCATCACAACATACGTATAATAATCGTTCACATGGAATACTGCCGCACTTTCGCCGTTGATCAGGTCTAACCTAATCTGCTGCTCCGGTTCCAGAACTCGCAGGAACTCGGCAATATAACGCGGATCGAACGTGATAATCAAATCAGCTCCTTCATAAGCGATCGGCAGCTCGATCCTCGACTGCCCTATGTCAGCCGCCTGACTGTTCAACGCCAACTGGCCGTTTGTGAAACAAAAGTCGACTCCGCGGCTCTCGTCGTTCGTGACAATTTGTGCCTGCCGGATAACCGAATAAAACGGACCCACCACCAGTTCGATGCTCACCGTCGTTTGCTGGGGAATAACGTCGGTATATTTAGGAAACAGGCCCCCTACCAATCGGGCATAAATGGTGGAGTTTCCTGACTTAATGACCGCATCGTTGTTACCAACCGCGATGAAAACATCTTCATCATCCTCGGAAAGACTCCGCTCGATCAGCGACATCGCCTTAGACGGGATGACTGGACGTTCATTCTGCGGCTCTTCAATTCCCTGCGCACGGCAGACCGCTTTGACCACAGCAAGCCGGCGACTATCCGTGGCCGCCAGCGTGACTGACTCAGACTGCAGTTCGAGCAGCACCCCTCCCAGTGCATAGCGTGTGCTTTCGATGTCCGTCGCAAAAATCGTTCGTCGAATCGCCTCCTTCAATAAGCTCCCCGCCACAATGTGATACTTTTCCGCATCGAAAGCGGCGACCGAGGGAAACTCCAACGGATCTTCGGCCGAGAGTGCGAACTTGCTATGACCGGCACGAACGATGACTTGATCGTCAGTCAGCTCGATGTCGACACTTTCGTCCTGGAGTTCCCGCAAGATGGATATCACTCGATTGGTCGGCAGGAGGGTCTCGCCGTCTGCTTCAACTTCGACACCGGGAATCTCATAACGAATTCCAACTTCCTGATCGGTACCGATTAAAACTGCCTGACCATCCTGAACATGCAGCTTGACTTTCTTGAGAATTTCTTTCGGCGTTCGCGTGGGGACGACACCACTGACTACCTGGAACGCCGTTGTCAGCGAAGGACAATGACAGTGCAATTTCATAGCAGCAGGGCCTATCTTCTGCACTCCGTTTGCCGTCAGCTTGGTGGCATCTAGAGTTGGACGAAATGGCATGGCTTGCCGGTTGACCGTGCCGATGAAAAGAACCGTCAATCGGCTTTCGTTTTAAGAGTTTATTTGACTAGAGAATTGTAGAAAGTCGTAGTAGTATCAGCAACCGATCAAACTGTTGATTCACATTGCTATTTTAAACGAAACATGATGGTATTA
>CAUZSN010000223.1:0-3846 GCA_963582345.1 Planctomycetota bacterium | reverse complement strand
ACTTGCTAATATAAACGCTTCGACATTCTTCGGATCGTTTCCTACGGCAACTCCTGCGGTTTCGGCCCGCGTTACATTGCAAAGTGCTCCGGGATCCACTTTGCCAATGTTGGCGGAACAATCGGATGCTCTTTTTGTTGTGGAAGACGAGTTGGACTTTGAAATACCAACTTCCAATACGGAGCTACCGATACAAGGATTCTTGGCGTCGAGCACAGGAAACCAGCTACGACGTACTGCCAAAGGTCGGTTTTCTTGGCTCGCCTTTATAGCGCCGAAACTTCTTACCGAAACTCTTGTACATCCGGACAACGGGCCATTTCAGGCACCGATTCCAGCCAACAGTTTCGATTTATGGGTCGTCGTGTTGCACGAAAGAAACCTAAACAACGCTGCGCTGATGGCTGCAGAGGAGTCTATTGCCGCCGTTGAGGTATTAGGGGGTGGAGAAATTGATTTGATCGGCAACCCGAATTCTACCGCCAGCGCCATTACCACCCTTCGAACCGGCGATTGGCTGATGCTTCGCCAAAGCGTCAATCTCTTCCCTTTAAACTACTTCAACGAGAACGAACCACTTAAGAACCACTTAGCCGGTCGTCCGTGGTTCTACGAACGCATGGCATGGTATCGGGTAATTTCCGTTGATGATGAATTACAACCGTACGCGTCTGTCCTGTCGAAGAAGAGCGTCACCCTTGCCGGTCCCGATTGGTCGCCGAACAGCAGTTCGATAACTTTGGCCGTGCGGATTGAGGGCGTGGTAGGAGTATACCGAAAAACGTTTGAGTTAAACTAAGAAAACGAGTACCTATTTGAGATTGGATACACCTAGGCGTGGATGAGTGAGGTTCGTTTGATCGTCGAAACGATCAGCGGCGCGGG
Organism: Planctomycetota bacterium; assembly: GCA_963582345.1. Lineage (GTDB taxonomy): Bacteria > Planctomycetota > Planctomycetia > Planctomycetales > Planctomycetaceae > CAUZSN01. The sequence continues at coordinate 2,961 of CAUZSN010000223.1, read as the reverse complement.
CATGATATTGATGAATTGAGAGCTTCAGCTGAAGTCAGCCAGCTGGGCGGAACACAAGATCGAGGTATCAAGCGATGACAGTCTCGCGAAAAACGTTACGCAATCGTCCACGTCGCGGCGTGCTGTTGCTCGTCGTGCTCAGCCTGCTGGTGCTGTTTGTACTAGCGGGGCTGACATTCATCGTTATCACGCAGCAATACCGGCGAACTGCAAGTCAGGCGGCAGTTGCGGAGCGTACCGGCGATCCACCGCGAAAGGTCGTCGACAAGGCGTTCTATCAATTGCTTCGCGACGCCAACAATCCGTCGTCGGTGGTACGCCGACACAGCCTGCTTCGGGATTATTACGGCGATGACGGTTTTCGTGGGACAACGGGTGATTTTACGAGGTTAAACAGAGCGAACAATCATCCCACGATTGGGTCACGCGCGCCGGAAACGCGACAGCTACTTGACATTGTGGTCGACCCCGTCGCCCCTAATAATCTCCTTGGGACTGGACAATCCTCGTCTAAAAATAGCTACAAACCTCCGATCGATCTCATAGCGAATGGCCCACCTGATGGGTATTTCAACGGGCGCGTGCTCACGTTTACGTCAGGAACGGCGACGGGCATTACTACCCGTATCGTGGACTTCGAAGTTAAGAAGAATATCGATCCAGACGATGCAGCCAAGGAATGGTGGATCTTTCGAATTCTCACTCCCAAGAGTTCAAGTAGCCAAGCCTTCAGCCTAGCCGACCTCAGCACTTCCGATTTCGTTGTTAACGGTACGATATTTAACGGTACAGGCTTCGGCTATGACAACGTATCATTGGACGACGATAGGACGGACAACGATATGACGGACCTTGTTTTTGGTCTACCTTTGGCACTTCTACCAAACGGTGCCGCGCAATCGCGAATCGCGTCTGCCGATTCATTGATGGGTGGTGCGGATGAAGGCTATGACGCTCCCGACTATCAGAATCTTGCTCTTGGGATGGTCTGGCCGGGAAGTACGGTATCGGCTGCAACAATACCTTCGTTCCACCGGCCGGCGCTGATTCATTACTGGTACCATCGTTTGATCAGTAATGATTTTCCACCACCAGCAACACCAGTTGCCCAAGAATTGAGTAATCTGGCGACAAAACTTGCGGACAACACACTGTTCGACGATGACAAGAAGTTAGCAGCATTCGAATACCTTCCACTCGGCCTAGACGGGGTACGTGACACAGGAGACGAACCATCACTGTTACCTGAAGAATGGAAGACGCTACGTGATTTTAAGAGGTCATTCATCCTCCGCCCCTTAAATGAAGATCATCCGAATTTCACAGGCAGCAATCCCAACTATCGAACGCGCCTACATACTGGTCATTTCCCGAATAGCGAGTGGGATGTCGACAATGATGGCGACGGAGTCGCCGATAGTGTCTGGTTGGATTTCGGACTGCCGAGTCAATCCACAATCGACGGCCGTTTATACCGACCTCTCGTTGCCGTGTTGTGTGTGGACCTCGACGGACGTTTAAACGTCAACGCCCACGGACGTTTGTCGGAAATCAATGTACACAAACGATCAGCCGCAGCCGGCGCATTGGTGGCAACAGAGAACGGAATCACTAGCGGTTCGGCAACATTTCCTCAAGGCTTTGGATATGGGCCACCCGAAGTTCGCATTATGCATATGATTGCTGGCGTGGATCAACCTCGGCTGCAGCGTTTCTTCAACGACCGCTTTGGTGGGCTACTGGAAACTCCAGGCGATGCAGACTACGACATGTTGGCGCGCATGAAATTTCTCGACGAATCGGACAATCATTGGAATCCAACTCGAGTCGCATCCTCGTATTCATCAAATCCTCCTGATCTTCACGGCGAATTGACATTCGGATTGGATCCTTACGGCCAGTTTAGCTATTCCCGGATTTCTCAACCTGGCGACTTGCGCAAAGCGTCACCATACCATACAAACCTAGTAGATCGCACCAACGGTGACACGTTGTTCAGCGTCGCGGAATTGGAGACGTTGCTTCGCACATTTGATTTTGATGCAAACCATCTACCATCTCGATTAACACGACACCTTTCGTTAAACGGTAGCTTACGACATTTGCTAACTACCGAGGGTTACGATCCACCGGTTCCCGGCGTTCCTGCTCGTCAACATACGGCGCCCAACGCATCCACACACGGCGGAATTGTCGATCGACTAGTGTCGCGGCTCGTTGAAGGTTACGACGAGGGTAAGGTAGGAGTGCCAATTAACATCTGGCTTCGAGATCAGCTACGACGGATGTTATGGCCGGAAATGCGTATGGGACTGCGATTGGACATCAATCGACCGTTCGGCAACGGACGCGACGATGCCAATATTCTTATAGCGCAAAATGGGATTGCTGACGATCCTGCAGAGCTACTGAGCTTCAAAAAGATAGATGAAATGGACGCTAGCGGATTCATCCCTGATTTTGAAACTACTTTCGATGCATCTAATTCTAATTTGTCAGTCCCACTTCACCCAAGTCTCAAAGATTCACGGCTGAATCATACGAATCGGGTCGATCTGTGGGAGCCAGGGATTTCCGGAAAATCGGATCCGACATTGGCACGCCACTATCTTGCACGGCATCTTTATGTGCTCGCGATGACCTTGGTCGACAATCCGAACGCACCAAATCCGCCCGATCCGGAAGTTGCAGAAAAGATTGCACAATGGGCAATCAATGTAGTCGACTACCGTGATGCCGACTCAATCATGACCCCCTTTGAATACGATAAGAATCCATTCGATGGATGGGATGTTGATGGGCGAATCAACGAATATTTTGAACAATGGAGTGATGATGACAACCCGGCGAACGTGGTATGGGGATGTGAGCGCCCCGAGTTGATTATTGGCGAAAACTTGGCGGTTCATGACCGACGCACTGAAGACCTTGATGATGACGATGATTCAAATTCCCAAGGAA
>CAUZSN010000222.1:0-3849 GCA_963582345.1 Planctomycetota bacterium | reverse complement strand
AGATATTGTGGACGGTCAAATGTGTCCCTAATGAAACAGGTTGACGGCGAATTCCATGCAAACGATCCCAGTACCCAATGCCGAACAGGCCGACCCCCACAGCGGAACTCTCGATGCCGATCAGCAGCAAGAGGATTCCATCGACGTGCAGTTCAGTCAATTAGCCATAAACATTGACTCGTTAGTCGACCAACACAGCGAGAACGGCGTGTCGGAATCTGCAGTCTCAGTCAGCCACCGCAACCGGCCAGCAGCGTACTCGACCGTGACTTCGGCTTCCGCCTCACCTCTGGCCCGGCGCCGATCAAATACGCTGACGCTCACTGACCGCCAACAGTCGTCTTCACCCTCCACCACTTCGCTGGACCCAGTCGCTCCCAGCACGCTTCCCGATGAGCTGAAGCAAGCCAAGATCATGATTGTCGATGATGAGGTGCGCAATATTCAGGTCGTGCGACAATTCTTGCGGCGTGAAGGCTACGAGCAATTCATGGTCACGTCGGATTTGCGGATGGCCATGGAGTTGATCCGGCGTGAGATGCCGGACGTGATCTTGCTTGACATCACCACGCCGGTAGTGAACGGATTTGACATGCTCCGGGTAGCCCGACTGGACGCGAAACTGGCGCATGTGCCGATCATCATTTTCACCGCGTTAACCGATCCGGCAACCAAACGCCAAGCACTCGACCTGGGCGCGTACGACTTTCTCACCAAACCGGTCGATCCGAACGAATTGGTCCCTCGAATTCGCAATGCGTTGTTGGTCAAAACTCACTTGGACGAAATGTCCGACCAGGCCACCCGACTCGAAAATCTGGTAAATCGCCGCACGGAAGAATTGTTTCAATCACGGCAGCAACTGATCCTCAGCTTGGCGCGAGCCGCTGAGCACCGCGACAACGAGACGAGCAATCACGTTCTTCGCGTCGGCCAATTCGCGGGTATTATCGCCGATCAGCTGGGATGGAACAAGGAACAAGTCGCGCTTATCGAACAAGCGGCTCAGCTGCATGATGTCGGCAAAATAGGCATATCTGATGCGATTCTGTTCAAACCTGGCAAACTCGATCCCGAAGAGTTTGAACTCATGAAGCGTCATGCTGCCTTGGGTAAAGAAATTATCGAACCACTCTCGGAGAAGGAGTTTCAGGCGGTCAAAATGCATGCGCGGGTGGGACAAAGCATTTTGCATGTTCGCAGCTCGCCGATGCTCATGATGGCGTCTCGAATCGCGCAAACGCATCATGAACGCTGGGATGGCACCGGGTATCCGCTCGGCCTGGCTGGAGACGATATCCCAATCGAGGGTCGGATCACGGCGGTCGCCGACGTCTTCGATGCGCTGTCCAGCAAACGGCCTTACAAAGATCCGTTTCCCCGTGAAAAATGCTTCCAAATTCTTGAGGAAGGCCGCAGGACACACTTCGATTCCAGGATTCTGGACGCTTTCTTCACGCACTCGGAAGACATTGTTGAAGTGCAGATCAAATTCATGGACTACGACTAGTAAAAAACGGGCTCGAGCGGCGACTCAGCGGACCGGACGAACAGCGCTATCAGGTTGTTAAGAGGGCGCTCACTCTTAAACGAACGTCCAACCCTAACGATGCAGAACGTGGCGTCGTCCAAACCGTTACTAATGCTTCGTTTAGGTCGGCTATGGGGACACTCCTATAAGCCGGGATCGCTTTATGTTATGTTGTATGAATGATGTAACGGCGTATGGATTGAGTTATCCCGTGGCAACCGGCCGTGTAAACTTCATCCCCTTTATGGGGTCGTCACCATCAGTGCTGAGAGCAAATTGAACGAATTGAACCTGGAGTTGCCTCCTGCACCGAAACCGGCAGGTGTCTACAAACCGATCGTCATTTCCAGCGACATGGCTTGCGTTTCCGGTCACGGACCGGCCCAAGCGAATATTACCGTCAAATCGCGGCAATTGTCGAGTTCGGCTGAACCGGAAGCGGTCAGGCCGGACGAGGATGAACCACTGGCACTTTGACTATTCCTAATGGGAGAGCCACACTTTGCAGATGAGAATCGTCATAGCTGGAAATTGCGATAGATAATGGTGTTCAGGTTCACGACTCCAAGTCGTCACGTCCATGGAAATCCGCCATTGGACATCGGGCGGAGAGATCATGCCCAGCCAACAACAATACTGCACAGCGAACATCGAAATCTGAATCCTGAAAACTTCGCCTGATTGAACTACACTACCCGAAAAGGCTGAACATGTCGGAACAAGCCCCGTGGATTACTTACCGTCCCGAGTTGAAAGTACTTGACTGTACAATCCGCGACGGTGGACTGATCAACAACCACCAGTTCACGGACACAGTCGTGCGCGCTGTGTATCATACCTGCCTAGCCGCGGGGCTGGATACCATGGAGATTGGATACAAGAACTCCGCGCGCACCTTTCCCAAGGATAGTTTTGGCGACTGGCGGCATTGTGACGAGCAGGATCTGCGGCGTATCGTGGGCGACCACGACGCGGAGAAGACCGGGTTGAAGCTGTCTGCCATGGCGGACGCCGGCAAAAGCGATTGGAAGACACAGATCGGGCCGCAGGAGGATAGCGTCTTGGACATGATCCGCGTCGCCTTCTATGCGCACCAGGTATCCGAAGCGGTCGAGATGCTGCATCACTGCCAAGAGATGGGCTACGAGACCATGGCCAACCTGATGGCAGTTTCCAATATTAAGGAAACGGAGATCGACACGGTTCTCAGAGAGATTGCGCCATCACCGGCAGGCACCATGGTGATTGTCGACAGTTTCGGGCATTTGTATCGGGAGCAAATCGGCAGTTTGTACGATCGCTACAGCAGCGCCATGGCGGGGACGGACAAGGAGATCGGCATCCATGCACACAACAACATGCAACTCGCTTTTGCGAACACCATCGAAGCAATCATTTTGGGTGCCAATCGGGCGGACGCGACGATGGCTGGCCTGGGCCGCGGTGCCGGCAATTGCCCGATGGAGTTGCTGCTCGGCTTCTTGCGAAATCCGAAATTCAAGCTGCGACCGGTGCTGAATCTGTTGCAGGAGCATATCGAAGGCCTGCGCGAAACGGTCGAGTGGGGTCCTCTGATTCCTTACAATATCACGGGCCAAATGAACCTGCATCCTCGTGCTGCAATTGACTTTCGTGCCAGCGACGAAAAGGACGACTACGTCAAGTTCTACGACAAATTGGTGACTGATATTTGATCCCGGGGGATGTCCCGGCACTCGCAGCCGTCTGCGCTCACAGTCGGCCTGCCTTCGGCGTAGCCAAAATCAAAGGATCTCGCCGAACAACCGTCTGTAGCGACCGCCAACCGCATGCCTTACCAGATCGGCACACGCTGCATGGGACGGCCTCTTTTTTTCTCGTTTCTGGTCGTCCACAGAAAAAAACGTTGACGCATTTTTCAAAGACTGGTAGTTTACATGCGGTTATTGGAGTATTTACGCAAAAGGAGGGCATTCATGCAAGATCCACCCTATGAGTCGTAAGCAGGAGCGACCCACTCCTCAGGATGTTGTGAATCACTTGCGGAACGAAACCTTTTTTTCACAAAGCCTCATTGTTTAAATCGCCAACGCTTGACGTTCCCAAGTCTCGTTTTCGGCGCGAAACATAAAATGATCTGTTGCCTGCTGCCAGTCATGCGGCTGTCGTACCAGGTACAATCAAATGGCGAAGGCCGGCAGACACGCGATTCGAAACAGCAGACGTGCAGGCGCTTGGATGAAGTCAGCTTGACCCGCTTCGCGAGCATAACTTGCGAAGTGGGTTTTTTTCGTTTAACGGCCAGCCAAAGGCGACGGATTTTTGGCAATTGTTGCAAG
>CAUZSN010000221.1:0-3849 GCA_963582345.1 Planctomycetota bacterium | reverse complement strand
TTTTGTCAGGGCTCGTTCTTGGGACGTGACGAGTTGGTATCGATGGTCGGTGTGACCAAAGAATCGGGATGCCATCGATTGGAACCGGGGTGCTAAGCAACGCGACTTGTCCCAGATAAGCAGTTCAATCAGATGAATTAGTTCGTGCTCGAAGATGCGCTGAAGGGCTTCAAGTCGATTCCAGCACTCAATGCCGGTCACGGTGACTGACCGCTCAACATCGTGAAACGTCTGAAATAGGAGAGTCGAGGACACGACGATCTCATAGAAAACGTCTTTGGGGCGGTTTTGGCGCACGAAACGAGTTGTTTTGCCACTGGCCCGATTCATTCGTCGTGAAATGCGGAAGCACCGTTCGGTTTGTCCGAGTAGCTTTCGGCACAGGCTCCCAAAAAACAGATGGTCATACTGTTCAAACAGACGTTCCAAGTCATCTGGATGGAAGGTCGTGAAGTTTGGGGTATTGAGGTAGGGCGACTCGACAAGGACACTGCCGTGAATCTGTCGGACATTTGTCGTGATTTGTTCCCGTGAAAATCGAATTTCCTCAACGATTTCCTGAAGACGAGTATTGTCCGTCATCGTGTTCTCCTTGCTCTGTACATCGAAGTGTTGCCATTCTATCGAAGCGTGCATCGCTCTGGTAGAATCATTGCAGGTCACATCTTCATGGGACCTACACTGACATCGATCAAGAGGTCATCGACATTGCCGGAGTATTGACAGATGGCGAAGAATAAACAGCAGAAAAAGAAGGAACGGGAACGGCGGGTGGCCCAGAAAAAGCTCGCCGCCGCCGAGAAAAAGCGTGTTCAGGAGAAAATCACAAAGGAGTCTCAAAAAACGGTTCCCGAGAGGACTAAGCTCATGACGGAGGCAGTCCCCAAGACCGATTTCGTTCCAACCAACAAGAAAAGTTCCTTTACTCAGCGTCGTAGCGGTGGCTGACGGATGGTCGTGCTCTGCTGTGGACCAATGGCTGGATTGATGATAGCGGAATGGTCTCCATGCCCGACACCTGTATGTCTTGAAGTTGACTGAGGAAATCGAGCGAATGCCTCGCATCAAAGTAGCCGCCGCCCACATAGCACCCATCTTTTTGGAACTTGGTGCTACGATCGAGAAAACGTGTTCGATCATTTCTGAGGCAGCGGGACACGGCGCTCATTTGGTCGCCTTCCCCGAAACGTACATACCGGCGTTTCCTCTTTGGAGTGCTTTGCGGTCGCCAATCTACAATCACGAGTTGTTTTGCCGTCTTGTCGCCAATTCAATTCTCGTGAACGGGCCTGAAATGGATCAGCTTTGCGAAACCGCACGAAAGAAACAAATCCTTGTGTCAGTCGGTTTCAACGAGGCAACAAGGAACAGCGTAGGGTGTATTTATAACAGCAATGTCCTGATTGGAGAAAACGGAGCAATCTTGAATCATCACCGCAAGATTGTGCCGACATTCTACGAGAAGCTGTCATGGTCGCCCGGAGACGGCGCTGGATTGCGGGTTTGCGACACCAATTGCGGTCGAGTCGGCGTGTTGATTTGTGGTGAAAACACGAATCCCCTTGCTCGGTACACAATGATGGCCGAGGGCGAGCAAGTTCACATTTCCACGTACCCACCGGTATGGCCTTCACACGGACCGGGTAAACGCACCTACGACCTTGCCCATGCAATTCGCTTGAGAGCAGGCGCGCATTCCTTCGAGGCCAAGGCTTTCAACATCGTGTCTTCTGGCTTCATGGACAATGCCATGTTCGACTTTCTGGCAGAACTAGACTCGAATGCAGGAAAGATTCTTGAAGCGAGCCCTCGAAGTGTTTCATTGATCACAGGTCCTAGCGGTACTCCGGTGAGCGAAGAGCGATGCGACGAAGAAGGGATTCTCTATGCCGAACTCGACCTTTCTGAATGCGTGGAACCCAAGCAGTTTCATGACGTGTCGGGTGGATACAATCGGTTCGACATCTTTCAATTGACAGTCAACCGAACGCCGAATCGACCGATTCGGCTTGCCAGCATTTCCGAGCGAGAACCGCAACCAGAGATCAATGTCGCCAATGAGGAATCGACTGATTCCGCCTGACGATCGCCGGCCATGTCTTTGGAGTTGATGTTCAACACTACCGTGCCACAACGGGAAGAGCCAACGACAACATAGGGCTGATGCTGATCGTATTCAGCCTGAGCGATGCGGACAGCTTCGTCGAAGTCGTCGTCGGGAATTGCCGGATTCAGGGCTTTGTGACCGTACTTTTTGAGAAAGGGCGGCTTACGGCCACCGGATACGCTAGTCTAGCCGTGGTAAAAGAGGAATTTTTTTGGGACTTCTTGCCCATCTTGTGGCTGTCCCGATCAATCCGGGCAACCAACAGATCCAGCGGTCGCGGTAGGGGCGCCGACTTGTTCCGACATGAAATTGGGCGCCATGCCGTTTGTCACGAGAGCTCGACGACAGGCTTCCCAAATGGCAAAGTGATGATCGGACGGCCGGAATGATCAAGGTAGTGCTTTTCAGTATTGATGCCCAAGTGCTGATAGATGGTGGCCAGCACGTCCTGAGGATCCTTCGGATTATCTTTGGGGAAGGCTCCTTTGGCATCGGACGAACCGACGACGCGACCGCCTTTGACCGGGCCGCCCGCAAGCGCAGCGCTGAAGACGTTGGGATAATGGTCGCGGCCCGAGTCCTTATTCACTCTCGGCGTCCGGCCAAATTCACCCCAGGCCACAACCAATGTCGTTTCCAGCAGACCGCGCTGTTCCAGGTCTTCGATCAGGGCCGAATAGCATTGGTCCCATCGCGGCAGGAATCCATTTCGCATCGAATCGAAGCCTTGCACGTGAGTGTCCCACCATCGGCAGTCGACGGTGACTAACCGCACGCCCGCCTCAACCAGCCGCCGGCCCAAAAGGACTCGCTGGCAAAAGGCGTTGGCGCTGCAGCGACGCGGATCCATGGGATTGTATCTCGGGATGAAACCATACCGTTGGCGGACGTTGCTGCGTTCGGCGTCCAGATCGAACGCCTTGCGGGTTTTGTCGGAACTCAAAATTCCGTACGCCTGCTGATGAAACTTGCTGACCGCATCCATCTGGTGATCCAAACCGTCCCGGAAGCGATCGAATCCACGCAGCAGGCTCTTGCGATCGGCAAATCGCTTTTCGCTGACGCCTTCGACCAACGAGAAATTCTGGAGTCGGAACAGGCCGCCGTTGGCCGGGTCCACAAGTGTCTCGAACGGTTTATGCGCCACTCCCAGATAGGCCGAATCAGAACCCGGCAGCTGTTTTGGGATTATCACGTAAGGAGGTAATTCGGGTGTCAGGTGACCCAATTGGTCCGAAACGATCGATCCGCAACTCGGATGAATGTTGACACTGGGATCAGGTCCAGGAGCGTGTCCCGTGAAAAGAATCTGGTCACCGGCCGAATGTCCAGCATTGGTGTGGTGCAAACTGCGAATGATCGACCATTTGTCCATGATCTTCGCGCAGCGGGGCAGCAAGTCGACGATTTCGATTCCCGGTACCGAGGTCTGCGTCGATCCAAAGTCGCCGCGATATTCGGCCGGAGCATAGGGTTTCGGATCCCATGTTTCATGTTGAGAGGGACCACCACGCATCCAAAGGATGATGACCGAGTTCTCGGTCTTCGCCGACGGGCCGGCATGTACTTCGTGGCGCAACAAGTCCGCCAGCGTCAGTCCAGCGAGACCCAGCCCCCCGGCCTTCAGAAAACCGCGACGGTTCATGCCCGGCTGACGGAGGAACTCGGCACAACCAAATCGACCATCTGCCCCACCCATTTGACTCTCTCCTCTCGGAGTATCAATGACTCTCTGAGTGCCG
>CAUZSN010000220.1:0-3863 GCA_963582345.1 Planctomycetota bacterium | reverse complement strand
CAACTCTATCGACGGGTGTCCCCCATTGACAATCGATGGTGGAGTTCTCAGAGGAATTGATTACTCGCTACCAATCGCGAGCGCACAAGTCAAAAGTGCAATATTACTTGCTGGGTTGCACGCGAACGGACTAACAAGTATCACCGAGCCATCCAACACTCGCGACCATACCGAACGTGCGCTTGAGAAATTCGGTTCGACTTTTTGTAGACAATCCAATGGTCAAATGTCAGTAATTGGCAAAGCGGAACTGCGCCACGTAAACGTAAATGTTCCCGGCGATCTGTCGTCTGCTGCATTCTTAGTGGCGGCAGCACTGATGATTCCCGGATCAGATGTCGAAATCGAGTCGGTCGGTCTCAATCCAACCCGAACCGGATATCTCGACGTTCTTCGCCGCGCCGGTGCAAACATCGAAACAGAATTCACGGATCATGATGCTAGTGAACCATTTGGGACCATTCGAATCCGTTATCACCACCTCCAACCTATTGTGATTAGTCCTAGTGAAGTGCCAGGACTGATAGATGAAATACCAGTCCTCGGGGCGCTCGCAGCTCACGCAGGTTCGATAGAAGTTAGTGGAGCGGAAGAACTCCGAAACAAAGAAAGTGACCGTATCGCTCATCTGACTGAAGGATTTCGAAGGATGGGTGCTCGTGTTGACGAGAAGATAGGCGGTTTTCGAATAGCCGCCGACAAACCATTACCAGGAGGAACAGTTGACGCGGCTGGTGATCACCGACTAGCGATGGCGTTTGCTGTTGCCGCCCTCGGTGCGAATGGACCGAGTGTCATCACTGGGTCCGACACTGTTGACATTTCGTACCCAGGGTTTTTTACGGCTCTCAACTCACTTCAGTCCTGAATGTAATCTCACAGTACCATGCGAGCAGACAAAATTTTTCTCGTTGGTTTCATGGCTGCCGGAAAATCGACTATCGCTAAGGCCCTGGCACAGAAACTGGACTGGCGAGTCAAAGATATCGACGAATTAATCGAAAAACGTGAACGAAAGACTGTGGCCGACATCTTTACCCATCATGGCGAACGTTATTTTCGTGCAGCCGAACGAGCGGCCATCAAAGAACTAACGCCCCTCCAACACGTAGTCATTGCGACAGGAGGAGGTACTTTTGCCGTTCCCGACAATCGACTCGTTATCAACGAGCACGGCGTTTCGATCTGGCTCGATGTTTCATTCAACACAGTGCTTGAACGACTGCCGACAGACAGTCGGCGTCCGCTCGCAAAGAATCTGACAACCATGCAAGCACTGTACACTTCCCGACAAGCTGCCTACCGAGATGCGCATCTTCGTATCGATGCAAATAGAATGGCCACGGAAGAACTCGTTGAACAAATCGTGGAGTGGATGGGAGCATGATGCTCCTAACTCCTTTGGAGTAAGACGAGGCTGTCCTCTGTCCGGCTCTATTTATTAGGTCTACGCTCTTCCCGACGGCGAAGTTCGGCAGCATAAGCATCCGCGGCAGCCCGGGACCCTAGAATCCAGCCAACGACCATGCCTAGTAGCAGGACGGCGGGAATAAAAATAAAGTGGCCAGCAGTCATATCCAACGTGAAGACTACTTCGCGTCAAGATCATCACCAAGAACATTTTTCAGTTCGGCAAGATCTCGCTCCACTTCAGAAAACCGCCTTGACAACAACCAAAAATAACCAAAGGCCAGAATCCACACAACCGAATATGCAGCCACGAGGAAAGGAGCAGCGGGCAGCCGATCGGTTTCCGGAAGTTCCGCGATGGGAACAAATTCCTCCAAGGCCGGCTGCGAAGACTGCGCCGATATCGCAATTGCAGACGAACCGGGGATCGGCACACACATGCTGACTACGAAAGCCAATATCACTTTCAGGGTGCGGCCAGTCGACCAGCTTAAAAGAAAACGACCAAAATTAATGTCTGACACTGGCTGTCTCCTATCTCTCATGAGCCAATCGCAGTCGATCGACGATCGCACGTTGCTCCTCCAGTCGCCGTCGCCCGCTAAGCATCACAAGAAACAGCGCAAGATACGCAATCACACACCACCAGAATGGTCCTGCCATTGGCCCCGGCAAAGTCGGAACCACTGTCGTCTCTGGATGTAAGGTCCGCCACACGTTAACTGAGACGTATACAAAAGGAACGTTAAACATTCCAAACAGTGCCAATCCTGCTGCCAGTTTTTCAGAACCTGGACCACCGTACTTCCGTAAAAGTAAATAGGCAACGAAATTTAACTCTAAGATTAACGCCAAGGTTGTCCTGACATCCCATGGCCACCATAAGCCCCAAGAAACACGCGCCCAAAGCGGGCCGGTAGTTAAACCCATCAACCCAAAAAGTACCGCCAACTCAGCAGCAGACACTGCAAGCCGATCAGCAGATTGTTTATCCTTGAAGAGGTAAACACCGCTCGCAATACCACAGATAAACACTCCCAGGAACATCATGAACCAGACCGGCACATGAAAGTAGACAATTTTGGCGACGAGTCCCATCGTTACTTCGTTCGGCGCCAGTGCAACAAGAATGGGAGCAGCAGCAAACATTCCTGCTGCAACAACAAGGAGCGGATTAAACAATCGCCTGGTCATGATCTTCTTCTCTCTTCACTACTCTTCATTGGTCTTATTCTGTCATGAGCGGCTCGAATGTCCATAATGTCAGTGTTAGAAATACCACGTCGAAGAAAATGGTCAACGCCAGCCAGAAACGTGCCAAATCGAGATTCGGTTCAGGTTGGATCAACGCGACCGTTCCACTTACACCGGCGATTAGTATTGGAACAGTGACTGGATAAAGAAGCACAGGCAACAACACAGTTCGACTTTGGGTCCGAGCTAGCATTGCCGCAAACAATGCACCAACGGCAGCAAAACCTATCGTCCCAGATGCCATCAACGCCGAAAACCAGAAGACATGCTTAAACAAGGTCCCCGAGAAAAAGAGTGAAACAAAAAACACCACTACAACTTCGACAACTACCATTAGCATCACGATGCCGAGTAGTTTGCCAACGAACACTGATGAACGTTCAACTGGTGCCAACAAGAGTCCGCGCAGGGCATCGTGCGAAAGTTCACGTTCGAACGTGCGACTAAGGGCAAGTTGCCCAGTATAGGCGAGTGCAACCCATACAATGCCGGCTTCCGCTTCATCGATTGGTCGACCTCCACGTACAAACGCTATAGAAAATACCAACACGCATGAAGTTGCAAAGAATGCCGTAGTATAAACAAGTTCTCGACTCCTAGATTCAACACGAATATCCTTCTGCATCACGAGCCATGCGATACGAAAGAATTCGCTCATTGTGCCCTTCGAATCGCCTCGCGATAACGCACCCTTACTGAATCGCCAGAGTCAGCCAAATCGATCAAGCGCCCCCCACTTAACGTTACCGTTCGATCGACGAGACCTTCAATAAGATCGAGATCGTGTGTCGCTATAACGACAATTCTCCTGGATTCTTTCAACACAAAAAGACGTTCCCTCAACTCAAGGCATGAACGTTCGTCGAGACCAGTAAATGGCTCATCAAGCAAAACCAACCGTGGCTCATGGAGCAAAGCTCTTTCTACTGCTAGACGCTGACGCATGCCGCGTGAAAATCCAAGAACTAGGTCATGCGAACGGTCGTCAAGACGAGCTCTCGAAAGGGCGACAGACACGCGGGATTCTGTATCCGACAGTCCATAAAGTCGAGAGAAAAAACAAAGATTTTCACTCGCGGTCAGCTCCGGATACAACTGCAGTTCATGTGACAGAAAACCAATCTGCCTGCGTAACGCGGATCCTCCCGTCTGAGCGTTTCGTTCTCCATACTGCACCGTTCCTGCTGACGGAGCAATTA
>CAUZSN010000219.1:0-3866 GCA_963582345.1 Planctomycetota bacterium | reverse complement strand
TGGCCAGTCAGCAAGTTGTACAGGATGGCCCCCAGAGAATAGATGTCCGCCAACGGACCGATCTCGGCTGTCTTGCCCGACGCCTGTTCGGGTGGCATAAAAGCCGGTGTTCCCAAAATCTGACCAGTACCGGTTAATTCCGAACCACCTTCTATTTTCTTCGCGATTCCGAAGTCGGTAACTTTCGGCTGACCATTTTTGTCCAACAAGATATTCGCCGGCTTCAAATCACGATGGATCACGCCCTTATTATGGGCATACGCAATAGCATCGCAGATCTGTTTGGTTAATTCGGCAGCTTCACGTGGCGGCAGTGGTCCGTCAGCCACATAGCATGCCAGGCTTTCTCCTTCCACAAAACCCATTGAGAAATAGTGCTGGCCATCATGCTCACCGACCTCAACAATTGGGACGATTCCGACATGGTCCAGGTTGGCCGCTGCTTCAGCTTCGGTGTACAAACGCTGCACGTCTTGTGGTGAAGCCAACTGGCCCGCCAGAATCATCTTCAACGCAACGATTCGCTTTAAGCTTACTTGACGGGCTTTGTAAACCACGCCCATGCCACCACGTGCGATCTCTTCCAATAATTCGTAATCACCAAAGTAACAATTCTTTGTTGCCGGTGGTGGTGCTTCGTCGTCGGTTTTCTTTACAGTCTTAGTCGGTGGCAACGTCGTCGCACTAGCAACATCGTTCGTCGGGCGTGTTGGCATTGTCGATTCTGTGACAATCGGCTTGGCGGACTGGTGCTGCTTAACAGAGTCGACAAAAAAGGCTTTCAGTTCTTTGGTAAAATCCGGATGCTGCTGTACCAGATTCTCACGATTCAAATCCTTACGAGTTGTCTCAGCTTCCAAATACTCAGCGATGATTTTCTTCAGCTGTTCTTGCCGTGACCAATCAGTACTTTTGTCTGTGCTCATGGTCTACTCAAATGTGAAACCGGCATCAGCGGATGATCTGAAACTCAGCCATGCTGACACGGCGATAATCTCATAAACAGATTCAGATGGCAACTCAATTGAATTGGAAGTAAACGTGGGGCGATAGGATGTTGAATTCTGAATTTTTGCGAGTTCAGATACCCACAACTTTGAAATTGACAACTCAGTTGTCTGTTGCCGTATTTCAATCCAACGATCACAATCACGTTGTTAATTTACTTTGATTATTACCGCGCAATGAGGAGCGCGACATGGCAGACAAAGTCAAGAAGGTTCTTATCCTAACTGGCGACTTCGTTGAAGACTACGAAATAATAGTTCCGTTTCAGGCTCTGCAGATGGTTGGGTATACAGTTCACACCGTCTGTCCCGACAAGAACGCGGGCGAAGTCATCCGGACGTCTATTCATGACTTCGAAGGCGACCAGACCTACACAGAAAAGCGGGGGCATAACTTCACGTTGAATGCGACGTTATCAGACATCGACCCATCCGATTACGACGGTCTGGTTATCCCGGGCGGGCGGGCCCCGGAGTACATTCGGCTAAGTAAACGAGTCGTTACAATTGTCCACCACTTTGCAGATGCCAGAAAACCGATTGCTGCGATTTGTCACGGCTTGCAGGTGCTGGCTGCGGCCAATGTATTGCGCGGAAAAAGTTGCACGACGTATCCTGCCTGTGCTCCTGAGATCCAACAGTCCGGCGGAAAATATGTTGAGGTTGCCATGGATGACGTTCATGTCGACGACAACTTAGTGACTGCCCCAGCCTGGCCCGCTCATCCGAAATGGCTGGCCGCCTTTCTGGACATGTTGGGCACGCAAATTAAGACGTAAAGTGATCGTTGGATGTATTCTGGATGTGCTATTCTCACTGGTGGTCAGCAATATCGCAACACTGGCTGGATTCGCGGTGAGCACCGATGGCGTGATCGTGTCTATACTGGCTTAACGGCGCAAGGCACTGCTAAATTCTTGCAGGAAACGAACGTTACACCCTTTCAACATAATCACGGTTGAGAAGCTCATTCCCATTTCGTTTATTGGGCGACCACAGGTGGAAAAACCAACCAAACAACGTACGCGATCGGTCCAGCGTATAATATGCTATCCAGCAAATCCAACAGACCGCCAAATCCGGGTATCAAAATAGCGGCATCTTTTCGCTCGACGTCGCGTTTGATGAGCGATTCGCACAAATCGCCAATTATTCCAAACACTGCTATGAAAACGCCAAACAAAATGGTGCCATACCACGGCGCTGCTTGCCAATTTGGGTCAAATGCTGACGTGGCCAAATTCAACCACAATAGCGATCCCAAGGCTGCGCCCAGCAACGCGCCGACGGCGCCCATCCACGTCTTTGCAGGGCTCAACCGGGGAAACATCTTTCTTCGACCGAACAATCGGCCCAATGTGTATGCGCCAATGTCTCCCGATTTTACCGCGATTAGCAATGAACCGAGTGCTAAATAGCCCGCCTCCAATTCGGTCACTCCTGATACCTGAGCGGTAACGGATACCCAACGCAACTGAGCAGTCACGGTTAGCAAGACTCCAACGTAAGCCACAATCAGGACTTCGGCTGCCAGCGTTTCCATGCTACGACCGGGTTCCCGATAACGGATAGCCCGATTCAGAAATAAGATGAGTATAGAAAGCGAAAAAGCAATCAGCGCTGGACCCAAATTACTGGTACAGGAATCAACAGTTGCGACCGTAGGCCACAATCGGTTGAACCAACCGCCAACGATCACCGCAATCGTACAACCTACGACCAGCGGAAAGTGCGGTTCGAAGGAACGGGTCCGCAACAAAGCGACCATCTCCCAGACAACTCGTGCGGCCAATGCGATGCAAAGCAACAACAGCAGCGGTGCAGTTGGTCCGCACAGCCAATCGCCGATAAACAAACCGACTACCAGCGGAATCACCACGGCCGAACTACCCAATCGCCAGCCAAGCGCTGCATGCCTTAGGTCACTGCCGTGTGCTGCCATAAGGCTCGATTCCTGCTGCAGTTTGAACGTATGGGTGGATCAAACGACCCACTCGCAGTTAACGCATCCGTTCTAATATTTTCCGTTTGGACGTGACAATCCGCCAAAACGGCGATCGCGCGCTGCGTAATCTTTCAAAGCCTGGATCAAGTCCGGCTTGTGGAATTCAGGCCAACATTTCTCGCTAACCCAAATTTCGGCATAGCTGATTTGCCACAGTAAAAAATTGCTAACTCGCAGTTCACCGGCCGTGCGAATCAGCAAATCGGGGTCGATCATCCCGGCAGTATACAGGTGCTCTGCAATTGTTTGTTCGGTGATCGAGTCGGCGTCCAGATAGCCTGCCGCCGTTTTATGGGCGATTGATCGCACAGCATCCACCAATTCGCTCCGACTACCATAGTTCACGGCAAGACACAGTCGCATCCCCTGATTGTCTTGACTGCAACGAATCGTTTTCTCAACTTCCGTTAAGACGCCAGGGCTCAATCCATCGGTCCGTCCGATAATTGAAAATCGCAGGTTTTGCCGCATAATTTCACTGCGCTCTTCAATCGCGTATTGTTCCAATAGCCGCATCAGCATATTCAGTTCTTTTTTAGGGCGTTTCCAGTTCTCGCTGCTCAAGCAATATAGCGTCAATTGCTCAATCCCCAACTCGGAACATTCTTCGACAACCATCTGGACAGTCTTTACACCTCGGCGATGCCCTTCGATGCGCGGCAAACTGTGCCCTTGCGCCCAGCGACCGTTCCCGTCCATGATAATGGCGATGTGTTTCGGCAAATACTCCGCCAGCAAGCCTACACGTTCCAGCTTGTCTTGGGTTTCTTTGACAACTGCTGTCACTTGTTTAACTCACTTTTGAGAAGACTCGAGAATCTCAATTCAACGACCAACACACGCCGATTGCGCCA
>CAUZSN010000218.1:0-3868 GCA_963582345.1 Planctomycetota bacterium | reverse complement strand
TTTGGCCCCCTCGGGCCCGGAATTCGCCATCTTGCATTGGTAGCCAGTACGTCCGAGAATCTCCGACATGGCCTGGGCATGATGCTTGTCGTTGTCGATGATGAGAATGGAAACCGGAACATCGGCAATATCGTCAGGCTCGAGTTTCTTGGAAGCGGCCATGCAAGAATGATACGAAATTGTCGGGTTTCGAGGGAGGTGGGACGGTTTCAGTGTTCAGTGCGGAGAAACATACGGGAAACTCGAATTCTCATCCCGTTAGCCAAACGCCATGAACTGCCTCGCGGTTGATCATGACGGCGTCTCATCGGACGTCAATCTGGGAGGCATAGGAAACTCCAGCGTAAACTGCGTTCCTCGTCCCAACGCACTGCGAACAGCGATCCGTCCACCGTGTGCTTCGATGGTTCGCCGAGCAGTGGGCAGGCCCAGCCCGGCGCCATTTTCCTTCGTGGTGTAGAAAGGCTCAAACACATGAATCAGCGTGTCAGCATCCATGCCACATCCATTGTCGATCAAGTCCATGGCGACTCCTGTCGCCGTCCGCCGGGTGTGCGCCCAGATCGATCCACCCGATTCGTGGAGTGCGTCGATCGCATTGAGCACGAGGTTCAACAGCGCCGCGTAGAGTCGTGGCGCATCCATGAGAATAGTGGGCAGATCCGCATCGAGTGACGGAAGGATCTCGATCTGAGTCTCCCGCGCTTTGGGAGCAATAAAATCCAACACGCGCTGAACCTGGTCGTTGAGACTGCCAGCCTTCAGATCGACCTTGCTCACACGAATAAATCGCAGAAAATCGTCCAATAGAGTTTGCAAACGCAGACACTGCGCCTGGACAATTTCAATTTTTGTTAGGCACCGCCGCTCCCGCTGATTTTTCGCTTTGCCCAGATCTTCCGTGAGCAGATCCATGTTCATACGGATGACCGAGAGTGGGTTCTTGATTTCGTGCGCCAGCGAACCAGCCAACTCGGAAATTTCGAGAAATTGGTCGTACAGCCGCTGGTTTTCCTCATCCGACTTGTGGTCGTCGAGGTCAGTCATACTTTCAGCTCGAAGGGGGCCAATGAAAACGCCCGGCGACTGAAGAAATCAGCGGTCGCCGGGCGGAAAAAAGATCGCGGTATGCCTTGCGTTCTTCTGTGTCCGGTTGCGGTGAAGCCGGACGGTTCAAATCGGCCGCGCTATAGTGTGATTTTCAACCGTCTCCGTTGGAGGACGAATCCACGTCGCTAAGGGCCTCCTTGTGGCTAAGCTTGACCCGATCGTGATCGTCGATCGAAATCACCTTGACTTTGAGGTGGTCGCCAACTTTACAGACGTCGGCCACCTGGTTAACGTATTCGTTGGAGAGTTCACTGATGTGGCACAAACCGTCACGGCCAGGCAATATCTCCACAAAAGCTCCAAAGTCCTTGACGCTACTGACGCGTCCGTCGTAGATCTTGCCGACCTGAACAGAGGCCGTGATCGCTTCGACTTGTGCCAGCGCGGCGACAGCCCATTCCTTGTTGGCACTGGCGACGGTGACGACACCCTCGTCGTTGACTTCGATCACGGTGCCCGTCTGCTCTTGAATACCACGAATCGTTTTACCACCGGGGCCGACCAACAAACCGATCTTGTCGGTGGCAATCTTGGTACGCAGCAACCGTGGTGCGTGCGGGGAAATATCGTCTTTTGGTTTCGGGATTGCCGTCAGCATTCGACGCAGAATTTCGATACGCGCCTCCCGTGACTGGGCCAGCGCTGCCCGAATAATTTCCTCGCTGATCCCTTTCAATTTGAGGTCCAACTGGATACCGGTAATGCCGTTTTGTGTGCCAGCGACCTTGAAGTCCATGTCGCCATGGTGATCTTCCGTGCCCAAGATGTCGGTCAACAGCGTCCACTGGTCTCCTTCCTGGACAAGGCCGATGGAGATTCCGGCAACCGGATTGCTGATCGGCACACCGGCCGCCATGAGTCCCAGCACGGATCCGCAAACACTAGCCATCGAAGACGATCCATTGGACTCGAGAATGTCCGAGATGACCCGAATCGTATACGGAAACTCGTCGGCGTCAGGAAGGACCGGCTTGACGCTTCGTTCGGCCAACGCTCCGTGGCCGATCTCACGCCGTCCAGGCCCTCGAATTGGCCGGCACTCGCCAACCGAAAACGACGGGAAATTGTAATCCAGCATGAACTTTTTGGAATACTCTTCGGCCAGCCCGTCAACTCGCTGTTCATCGCGCGACGTCCCCAGTGTGACCGTGATCAACGCCTGCGTCTCTCCACGTTGAAAGACGGCCGAACCGTGGACTTGTGGGAGTACATCAACGTGACATTCGATCGGGCGCAGCGTCTTCCCGTCACGTCCGTCCGGACGGGTACCAGCCAGGATCAAATTACGGACGACCTGGTGTTCCAGATCGTGCCAAGCTTCCTTGAATGCCGCCTGATCGATGGCACCTTCGGCGTCGGGATCCGGGACCAATTCCTGAAACACGCGGTCTTTTAAGGCCCCACAGGCGTCGGCCCGCGCCTGCTTGCCTTCGGTCTGCTGGGTTGCCTTGAGTTCCTCGTAAAATCTTTCCCGCAGCATGTCATAGATTCCGTCTGACGGTGGGATTTCGTACTCTTTCTTTTGCACGCCAACCTTTTCAGCCAACTCGCACTGCATCTCGCAAATCTGCTGAATATGCTTGTGGCCTTCCATGATCGCCTCAACCATCAGGTCTTCAGGCATTTCGCGGGCAAAACCTTCAATCATCATGACGGCTTCCTGAGTGCCCGAAATGATCAGGTCAAGGTCGCTTTCCTCCAACTCTTCGAATGTCGGAAAAGGTACCCACTGACCACCGACGTAGCCCATACGGACTGACCCTACCGGTCCTTCGAATGGCATCTCCGAGATGGACAGTGCGGCCGATGCACCGTTCATCGCAAGGACGTCGCCATCATTCTGTCGGTCGCTGGACAGTACAAAATTCTGCACCTGGACCTCATCACGAAACCATTTGGGAAACATCGGCCGAATCGGCCGGTCAATTAGCCTGGCAGACAGAGTTTCTTTCGTCGTCGGCCGGCCTTCACGTTTGATGAACCCACCAGGGAATTTTCCTGCCGCCGCAGTCCGCTCTCGATAGTCACACATCAAAGGGAAAAAATCGATGCCTTCGCGCCCTGGGCCAGTTGCTGCGGCGCTCAAAACCGTTGTGTCGCCATACTGAATCAATACGGCACCATGCGCCTGTTTGGCCAAGAGACCCGTTTCCAAAGACAAAGTGTTCTTTCCGATGGTTCTTTCAACACGTACTTTCACTTTCAATTCCTACCTTCCTGCCAGGGATTGTCCCTGCATCATTACTTCATCACCAAAAAAATGTAAATGCAATTGTTCAACTTTCAGGTTTCGGTGTTCAGTCCTTAGGATTCAGTCTTCGGGTTTTCCTGCCGGGATCGACTCGAAAAGCGACATCCAATGGTGACACCGTGCTCACCATGTTGCAAGAACTACTTTTCGATTCACCACTTACAGCAATTCTCAACTGCAAAGTGACGCTCTCTAATTAGGCAACTCACCATGAGGCAAATTTTTGTCGGGGGGAGTTTTGTCATACGCCCCGAACGACATCGCTCCACCAGCGTCGGCCTGTCAAAATGACGATCTGGGCGGTGCCAGCGTGACTCCTGTAACATCGTCAGTCGCAAACAGCAGAGTCGCCGTGTGAAAACCTCTCGCCACAAACTCAGCGCTCCAGTTGGCGCGACAGAAACAGCAACGATAGTCACCAAGGCGACAACAAGATACATAACTCGCGACTGTAATCGGGCCAGTCGGGAAGTTACTTTCGAATGTTCAAACGCCGAATAATGCCGA
>CAUZSN010000217.1:0-3884 GCA_963582345.1 Planctomycetota bacterium | reverse complement strand
GGGATCGAACTGATTTGTCCTCATCGTCGTGGTCGGAAGAAACCGCCCACGCAAGACGGTCGTCCGCTTCGCCGCTACAGACGGCGGTACAAAGTCGAACGCACGGTCAGCTGGATCTTCAACCTCAGGCGACTCGTTGTGCGCTACGAGTATCACGACTATCTCTTCCAAGGGTTTATACAAATCGGATTCCTATTTACAATTCTCAAGGGGTTTTGAAACTGCCTCTAGGCAAAGCATTCAACAGATTCCAGTGACTCGCCTATGAGCCGAGTTTTTAGTGATTTAATTTGTGCTGTGGAAAAATGCGGCAATGGCAAGAAAATCGATGCGAAAAATGAATATCTAAACACCTGACTCCTATCTCTGTGCAGGATCTAGATGGCCTGCTGCGGTTGTTGGATCGGTTGAAATAGAAGAGCTAGACCGACCCGGCGCGCTGACCCAGACAGGATCCAGGAAGGAAAGAAAAACCATGTCGGCAGTCAACTCCAAAGTCCCGAAAGTCCCACGTGGGAACCTCGTTGGGCTCTCGAAGTACTGGAAGTCCGACCTCGTCTCAGGGTTTCTGGTGTTCCTCATCGCACTGCCGCTCTGCCTGGGAATCGCCCTGGCGTGCGGCTATCCGGCGATTGCCGGCATCTTCACGGCGATCATTGGTTCGATTCTGGCGACGTTTATCAGCAATTCCGAATTGACGATCAAAGGTCCGGCTGCCGGCTTGATTGCGATTGCCATTGGCTGCATCCAGGACTTTGGCGGCCACGGCTTTCAGGGAACCGTCACCCAAGGTGATATTACTGCTTACAAGCTGGCATTGGCCGTCGGTGTGGGAGCGGCCGTGCTGCAAATTCTGTTCGGCCTGTTCCGGGCCGGCATCCTCGGTGAGTTCTTCCCGGTTTCCGCGGTTCACGGCATGTTGGCCGCCATCGGCATCATCATCATCGCCAAACAATTCCCGTTTGTGATGGGGATTGCGGCGGAAGATGCCGAAGGCAAACCCTTGGAATTGATCAAGAAAATCCCACACTTCATCGCCGAGATGAATCCGGTCATCGCCTTAATCGGCGTACTCAGCCTGTTGATCATGTTTCTCTGGCCGCTCGTTGGCAGGAAGTTCCGGCTGTTGAAAGCGGTTCCCGCTCCCATGGTCGTGTTGTTGACTGCGATCCCAATGGGCATGGCCTTTAACTTGACCCAACAACACGCCATCCCAGTTTTCGGTCACGAGTACAAAGTGGGTGAAGAATACCTCGTTTCCATGCCGGACCAAATGTTCGGAATGTTCGACGAGATTGCGTTTCCCGATTTCTCGGTTTACAGCAATACAGCCCTCTTGCCGAAGGCATTGAAATGGGTCTTCATGTTCTTCGTGATCGGAAGTCTGGAATCGATATTGAGCGCCAAAGCGGTCGATCTGATTGATCCGTGGAAGCGCAAGACGAATATGGATCGCGACATCGTCGCGGTCGGCGTCGGCAACCTATGCAGTTCAATGGTCGGCGGGCTGCCAATGATCTCGGAAATTGTGCGTAGCAAAGCCAATATCGACAATGGAGCCCACACACGGTTCGCCAACATGTGGCACGGCGTATTCCTATTGTTGTGCGTCGCATTGATTCCCACCGTCCTACATCGCATTCCACTGGCAGCTTTGGCGGCGATGCTGGTCTACACGGGTTTTCGCTTGTCGCATCCCAACGAATTTGTCCACACTTACAAGATCGGTCGCGAGCAGCTCGTTATCTTCGTGGTGACGTTGGTTTCTGTGCTTGCTACCGACTTGTTGATCGGCATCGCGATCGGCATTGCCACAAAATTCGCCATCCACATCAACAACGGCGTGCCGATTCGAGCGTTGTTCCGCCCCTATTTGGATGTCGCCCAGACCGACGATAAGACCTACACGATTAGTGCACGGCAATCTGCCGTATTCAGCAACTGGATTCCGTTCAAACGCCAGATCGAAAACCTCGGTCTGATGCAGCAAAAAAACGTCATCATCGACCTGTCAAACGCCACGCTAGTCGATCACAGCGTGATGGAAAATCTGCACGAGATGCAGCGAGAGTTTCAGCAGGAGGGGCTCCGCCTCGAGCTCAAGGGACTCGATGTCCACAAGCAGTTATCCGGGCATCCCGACGCAGCGCGCAAGCGCGGACTCACAGCCATCAAGCGGATTACAGTCATCTCCACTTCGGCGCTGGTCGAACACCTGATCGAGCAATTCAAGAGCATAGGAGTTACAGGTTACACGATCACCGAATGCCGCGGGGCCGGCCGCGAAATGCTGGCCGAAGGAACGACGGCCCGCGCCAGGCAAGTGAGAATCGAGATTCTGATTCCACCCGAACAGGCCGAACTGCTGATCGAGTATTTGCGGACTGAGGTGCTGCCCGACCTGCCGGTGACGGCGTCGGTCGAAACCGTGGAGGTCATTCGGGTCGACAAATTCCGTTCGGATGACAACAGCGGTTAGTTTGTTGCACAAATGAAGTAAGATACGCAATGCTTGAAAACACCATACAACTTGTCGAAGGCATTCACCAGTTTGATGCCGACGATTTCGGGACTACGCAATCGCTGGTTGAATTATTGAATCAGCGATCTGACTTCGTCGCCGCGCTGGTTACATGTTCCGAACTGTAAGTTCATCACACGATGCCCAAGGTGGTATCCGGACAGTTTCTCCCCGTCGACAATCTTGGTGGGACTGTTATGCCCCACGGTAAAAACAACCCGCAGTTGAATACAAGCGTGCTCGGCACCATCGCCTACTGCGTGGAACTCTACAACTTGAGACACATGGTTGTGTGTGGTCACTTGGACTGCCAGATCGTTCGCTTCGTTTTAAACAAGCACCAAGCGGACGACCCGAAAACATCAACTCTGTACTTCCAACTCGGCGAACCAGCGCGCGGAATCATAGACCAATATTACGGAGATCTCCGTAAGGAAAGGCTTCGTCCGATCATCATGCAGGAACACGTTCTGCTTCAAATCGAGAGCCTGCTATCCAATCCATTTTGAAGACTTTGTTTGCCGACAAAGAACTTAAGTTCCATGGATGGGTCGTCGATGACGAGACGAACACTGTCTACGCCTACGATGCGGCAGAGCACAGTTTCGCTGCGATCGGATAACGGTGCCGGACCTTGGGCCTCGACCAATAGTCGGTTGACGACAATCAACCGCTATCGTGTTCTGACGCATTGCGTGGAATTGTCGACCATCGTTTGTACAAGGCCTTCCAACAGCGCCCGAATTCTCGTCGACCGGCGAGAAAAACTGAATCGACATTACGTGAAAAGGACTGGCGAGTATGCACACATTGAGAGATCTTCTTGCAAACAACAAGGCGTGGGCGGAGGGCATCAAGGAACAGGACCCCGATTTATTCGACCGCTTTTCTCAGCAGCAGTTGCCGGAGTATCTCTGGATCAACTGTTCCGACAGTCGCGTCCCGGCCAACCAGATTGTCGGTCTACAGCCGGGCGACGTCTTCGTTCATCGGAATGTCGCGAATGTGGTTATACACAGCGATATGAATTGCCTGTTGTAACCGCCGGAGAGAAAGTGAGGCGGGTGGCGGGACGGAGGGATTGTGCGGTACCCTTTTGAATCATTCGAGTAACAGATCAACTTTTGGGGAACGGATTTTTCTTTCCCGAAGTGATCTGACTCGGAGGTCGGAGGGTGTACACAGACATGGAGCAATGGACAGAGATTCGTCGTCGCGTTTTGGTCGAGCAAGTCAGCCAGCGTCAAATTCTCCGCGAGACGGGGATGCACTGGAAGACGCTGCAGAAGATTCTGGAGCACAGCGAGCCGCCCGGTTATCGGCGAGATGTTCCCTTCAGCAAGCCAAAGATCAGTCCGTTTCT
>CAUZSN010000216.1:0-3889 GCA_963582345.1 Planctomycetota bacterium | reverse complement strand
AGGTACGTGCAAGAGCAGCCAAACAAGGTTTATGGTCTGGCCAGAATTCGATACCGCCGTGGGATTTCCGCCACAACCCAAATCTGAAGTCAGTTGCCCAATCTGAATTAAAGCAACCCTATCATTCCAGCATTTCTCCACCGAAACAGACTGTCACGGTATACGTCACACGGACCGGCAAAAAGTACCACCGGGGGTCCTGTCGGTATCTCCGAAAAAGCCGTATTATGATTTCGTTGACCAAGGCGAAACGGAGCTTTTCTCCATGTTTAGTTTGCAAGCCACCGGAATGAGATGGGCACGCTGAAAGACCTGAATTCCAACTGGAAAGAGTTTTGGCGAGACATGAAACATGCCCGTGCCCGTAAATTAGCCCACGGCTTATTTCGGACTATGGCTCAGTTTGCCAACATTATCGTTTACCATGCTCATGTCCAGCCGTAAACGATGTGTCTAAATCAAGGTCCACATGGGCATGGGACGCGGTTTTTGCCATTACAAACCGGACAACGTTCTTTGACGGTTCGGAATTTTCTAACGATTACGGGTTTTCTTATCGACCCTATAATTTCCGTATAGTATATCGATTTTGTAATAAATCCGTAGCTACATCCCTTGCGAGGACAGGGGGAGTAGCCACTACCGTTGCAAGCCGTGCACGAACGGTCTTCAAGATAGCTTCCTTGTCCTTTCGTCTTGCTTGCCGCTGTCGCGAGTCCGATGTCAAAAGTATTGTAATAACTTATCAGCATAACCGTTGATTGGCTGACCTTTTCGTCGACATCAGGCCATTCCATCTCGGGACCCGGAGCGTTTTTCGCGTCAAATTTTGGCAGTTTCTGTTTGATGGACGGAATAGCATGTGCAGAGGGAATGCCACCTGCCATTTTCTCAAAAAAGTTGTATCCCGTTGAGTGAACGGCCACTACGTTTCCGTGTTTGTCACAAACCGGTCCGCCACTGTTTCCAGGATTCGTTGTTGCATCATAGACCAGAAGATTGCCTTTGGATGGATCAGGAAGCGCTGAAATAGCACCTCTGGTTGATTTAACATTCCTGCCAAATTCGGCTGTCATCGGAAATCCGACGACAAAAATCTCGGTCACACGTCGTGGAATCTCTGTGGCCATTTGGATTGAGGGAGATTTTTACAGCTCACATTTCAGAATCGCAAAGTCCAATTCGTCAGAGAGTGCCACCACTTTCGCTTCAAGTTTGCGTTCGTGCTCTGGGTCGGCAGGATCAACGATTCGGATCACATCTGCGACGCCCATAGTTTCGTTGTCGACGACGTGCCGATTCGTGAGTACGTAGTTTTCGTCGAAAACAAATCCAGTCCCGCCGCCGTACTTTTTCAGCTGACCAGTCCCACCTTTGCGGTTGCTGTTCTGCTCTCTTTTTTTCTCAGCCTTCGGTAGGATGAGAGGCATGTACAGCCATCCCACTTCGAGGTTGGATGCCTTTCCTTTGCCTGACACTATTGTCTTGGAATACAAGCGGCTGAATCCTGTCAATGCCGTCTGAGGAACGGGTAGTTTCTTTTTACTCGCTTCACTGATGAGCCTGCCAAGATTCTGAGTAACCTCTGGAGTCGTTGGTGTGAGTTCAACGGCTTGTCGCCAGTGATTAAGTGCAGGTCGAAATTTTCGGAGCTTTACTTCGGCTAATGCAAGGTTGTTGAGAGCCGAGATGTGATCCGGAGACCGCGTAAGAACGGCTCTGAAATGTTTTATTGCATTCTTCGGGAAGTTGACGGCATAGGCATGTGAGGTCGAATTCAAAATACCGAGAATGAAGTCCGCACGAATTCCATTTCTGTCGATTTGACTCGCCCTCTCCAGTAGTTTTCGGGCCTCATTGAAATTGTCGACTTCGATCAGTTCACCTGCCTGGGCAATCAACGTGTCCGCCTTTTGAGCAGCAGTTTCCGCTTCCTCTGCTTTCACCCATTTTTTTCCAAGGCGAACGAGGTCCTGGTCTGCCTTTTCTTTCCAACTCTTCCGTCGAAGGTCAACGACTCCCGCCTGCTTCCCGGTCAGTTTGCGGCGTTCAAGGAATTTGTCATACAGAACCAACGCATCCTTCGCCGTGTCAGCGCGCTTCGCTTTCTTTTCAAGTTCGCTGATAAGTGCATTCGTCGCCGGCTACTTCACAATCGGCTGACGTGCCTTGTCGTTGGCCGTTTTTGGCGGTGTTGCGGGAACTGGAGCGTCAACATCCTTGGTGGTGATTTTCATCACCTTGTCTTCGATGGTGTAGGTCAGGGGGGTGGTAAGCCTTTCGAGCATGATCTTCAGCGCGCTACGCAGAGTAATTCCCGAGAGTGTGAGAGTGATAGGCTCATCGGTACTCACGCCTTCATCCTCCAACGCCGTTTCGTCCAGAATAATGGTTATTTGGTGAAGATCCGCCAGGAAGCCGATCGCATCCGAGAAGGGGGCATCGGTGAATTCGAACTCAGTCTGCTTCGACAACTCCTCCTCAATTCGCTGCTCAGCTGGACTGGATTCCTTTTTTGCCAACTGCTTTTTCTTGGGCGGTTTTGGGGCAAGTGTATCGGACGCAACTTTTGCCTCTTGAACGGACCTCGCCCTAGAACCAAGGTCTTGTTGCTGTTTTCCCGCAATTTTGACTTTCTCTCTTGCAGTTTTGACTTTGTCCAAGAGCGTAATCGCAGCGATCTTGTCGGTTGCAATCGGATCAGCCAGTGCTTGCTGCAGGAGCTTTTCAGCCTGTTCGAACTCCTCGTGCTTCAGATGCACTTTTGCCAAGGCGACCGTCTGCCCAAGCCTTGCATTTGCGGCATCAATGTCTTTTTGAGTGTCGCTCGGAACAGAAATGGGAGAGATCGTTTTGTGCACAGTCGAGGCGGGCACATTCAAGTCAGCGTTCTGATCCGACCCTCCGCAACCGATCGGCGCAAAAAGGCAGAGCAACGCGACAAATAGTCTCATGGCAACCCCCGTTCAACAAAAAAGGCCGCTCCATTCAGTGGGTAGCCGAACATGGAGCAGCCTTAATGCCTTGCGGCATGTTTCCGGATTGTCGCTCGGCTTCCCACGTGGGTCAATGTACACGTTGGGAACGCAGAGTTCAACAAAAAAGTCGGACCGGACTCGAAGGAAGCACGGAACAAGCGAATCTTCGATTTGTGGTTGGCGTGTTGAACGCAGCAGAAGATTACAGCGGAAGTTAGTTTAGGGGGGCAAGATCAGGGATGCCGCAGCGAACAGTTAAATATCGCAAATGTTTACCTCACAAATTCAACGAATTCTTGATTGCAGCAATGTGTGGACTCATTGCCTTTTCCAGAGCGATCATCGCATCAACCATCGACTCGAAGATCGGTTGCCACTGCGATTCATCAGTTCGATAACATCCAAGACTAATTGGCTTCTTGATGCGACACGCTCGTTTTTCATCAAGCCGTTGCCATTCCAAGGGTCCGCCAATCTGTTCTTCGATCTCATCCTTGTGAAGGCTCAGTTGGTCGAAGATTGATTTATTCTCCTCGTCGCAGTTCGCTCCTCTGTCGATGTAAATCTCGATCAAGCTTTCATGCTTTGTAACGGTGTAGTTGAACCCTAATCCACGCACTCCCGACCCAGCACCCACCCATGAATATTCCGAAGGAGATATGTTGGCGTGCAAATCCGACTTGCTTCGTGCGTGGCTCAACAACTGTGTCCAGAACCGTTTGCGAATTGTGTATCGTTCCGCCTTATCCTTTCGTTCCTTGCGTTCTTTCTCTCGAATCTGAACTTGGTAGGCAGTTGTTTCTGGAAGTGGGATCACCTGCTGGACGTCGACCAGTAGTCTGCCGTTATCCGAATAGGGCTTCATGCGGATACAGCGAATATCCAAGTCCCGATCATTCAGCCACATCACG
>CAUZSN010000215.1:0-3890 GCA_963582345.1 Planctomycetota bacterium | reverse complement strand
GGTGAGTATCATTCCACCGTAAAATGAGCTCACGTTTTTGTACATACCGAAGCTATAGATACCCACTTTGCCAAATGTTCCGACCGGGCTTCCGTTTCGACTGGTGCCAAACGACTGAGCGGCATCTTCGATGAGGGGAACACCATTGTCCTCACACGCATGAACGAGCTCGTCGAGCTCCATCGCAAATCCATGCAGATGGGTGACAAGGACCGCACCGGTGTTCTCGTCGATAAGTTCCTTCATGATCTGCGGGTCAGGATTACAGGTTTTACGCTCGATGTCGGCGAAGATGGGAACTCCCCCCGCGCAGATCACCACATTAACCACGTCGTGAATCGTATATGGGGAAAGGATAACCCGTTGGCCGGGCTCGATCGCGGCACGCAGTGCGAGATAAATTCCTACACGAGCCTGCGGCATACAGATCGCAAAACGTGCGCCCGTTATTTTCTTGACGGCATCTTCGAGTTCTGATACCGGGTCTGTTTTCCAGTTTTTCGGCTGCGCAAGCTCACCCAGCACCGAGAGATAACTCGAAGGCGATGTGTAGAGTCGAAAACGGGGAAGTGGCGAGAATCTCACAATTAAGTTGGTCCGATGTGTTTCGACTTTCAGTTCATATCTGTTTCCAGCAGCGATACTTTTCGGTCACTAAAATACGCAATCAATTCTCGAGTCCGGGCTTTATCCATCTCTCGCGCCCACACAACGTCTGCACCGTCGATGTCCGCTTCGTTATAGACCCATTCTTCATGCACAGAATGCGTTGGACTATATCGGACAATCACGAGATGACGATCGCCTGTCTCCTTAAGCTGTGTTAGTATACGTGAACGGGGGTTCGGTTGCCGCTGCAGGGTCCAATTGAGTTCCAACATAAACGTCAGCACGAGTGATGCGAAGATACACGCCGGAATCACTCGAACCATGAAACGAGCTGCCGGCTTGCCACGCCATCGCCAGGCACGCAGATGTCGCATTCCCTGTAGGACGGATACGTAGACCAAGCCAGTCATTGGAGCCGCGTAGTGAGGAAGCACCCATGTTTCAACCAGCAGAAGTACAATCATCAACAATCCACTGGTCAAAAGTACAAGACGCATCCACCGGTCCGACCACATGCACGGCAGTAGCAATAACGGGACTGTTAGAAGCGGTCCGAGGTAAAAATACCATAACTTCATGAGCCTTGTCCTAGCGGACTTCAACAGTTCAGACATCGATTGCAATCGCCTGTACTGGTCGAGCTCCCATCGGTGAAAATCACGCATAACTTTGTGATGATACGTCGGTTCGATCCGGGCAGTTTGCCAAACGAGAACCGGCGCGATGGCATATGTCTTTTGGTACACTTGATACGGCATTTGGAACATATTTCCAGTAACCTGTTTGTTGTAGGTTCCCATTGCTGCGCCCGTCAGAACAAGCACCGCGAAAATTGGCAGAACGATTTTCCGATTTGATACCTTGGCCGCAGGTCCGTTGTTGCCAATCATCCAGACAAAGAGTGTGGCTGCCGCAGGCAAGCTGACAAGCAATCCTTCGAAGGGACGGCTGTTTGCCAGAATTGCCAATCCGACTCCCAAGAGTATCGAGTCGTGTACACGTGGCTGACGTATAATTCGCCGCAAAGCGCCAAAGACGAGCGTGCCGCCGATTGCAGCAAGTGCCCCGCCCCAGTAGCTTTGGCTCCAGTATCCGAACATTCCTAACCGTGCAGCGACAAGCAATCCACCCAGTAGCCCCCATCGCGGCGACAGCCACGCTTGTAACATCCAGCAGATTGCAGCACTCATCAAACCTGAACTGATCCACACGCCTACAATCGGGTGTCCACCCATCATTTGTCCGATTGCGAGCAACAGTCCTTGGGCAGGCGGATGTTTCGATGCATAGGTTGGCTGCTGGATGATATGTGCAGTTTCGAAGTGGGGCCACATCGGGTGTGGTGGGTTGCTCAACCGACCGCTAGCGAATGTATCTGCCGCCAGCAGATAGCTGAACTCATCATGAATGCGCGGTTGCGGCAAGTGGATCAACAATGAAACGGCGATGCTGCCAGCCACCGCAATAATTCCGACGAGCAGAACGGACGTCATTTGCCGCATCGCGATGCGGTTAATGACGCGAGACACTTTTCGACACCACGTTGCACCAAGCGACGGATATCGCAAGGCGAGGACCAGCATGATACCGACTGTCAGTGCCTCGAAAATCAGGACTTCGACGAAGAAAAAATCATCTTTGTTCACCCGGATTACTCCGCTCCAAATCGTTCGGCCAACGCATACTTCTCCTCGACGCCGATTAGAGCGTTAAATTCGTCGAAGTTCATCAAACGCGATTCTTCGCCCAGCGTTGTGGCGTCCGTTTTCAGTTTCTGATACATCACTTCAATCCGAAATCCAACACGCTGAGCAATTTTCGCTGAAAGCGTATCGTAGACGCCAGGAAACGAGATCGAATCGACTTCATCAAGGATGCAATGGACACGTGTACTCATGACAACCTCATGCGTTATAGTGTTGAAAGCAACCGAGACAATCCGGCAAACCGTCACGTGCTGATGCGACCACTGCTCTGGCAGTAATCGAATGATCATGTAATGAGGCTGCCCACTGGATATAAAGTTTGTCACATTTTGACGGAATCTTTCAATGCACCTAGCCCGGATTGTTCATGAATCCGTAGGCCGGAACGAGAAAACACTGCCTCTTCCGGAAAGATGGTCGTTTTTTATTTATCACGTTGTGGACAGAGCCCGATGTCGGGTGACTGTGTTTACGCTGTTACGGAAACACATTGTGTGACCCTATTTGAGTCTAGTCCGTCTTTGCTCTTGTGGGTGTTTGTTGCGTGAGCCGATTAAAAGAATTAAGAAGCGTAATTGGTCAGTTGTGCAATCGAAAAAGGCCCAAACGCTCGAAACGAATGGGCCTTGCTGCTTGTTTAACTTGTCGACGTGTCGAATCGATTACACTTTTGCAGCTTCTAGAGCAGCCTCATAATTCGGATGCTCGGTGATTTCGCCCACGTATTCGACGTACTTCAGTTGACCTTCAGGGTCGACGACAAAAATTGCGCGGGCGAGGACGCGATCCAGTGGCCCACCAGCAATTAGCACGCCATAATCTTCACCGAATTTAGTACAGCGGTGACCACTTAGGGTTGTTATGTTTTCGACGTCTTCTGCACCACACCAGCGTTTTTGTCCGAACGGCAAGTCCATGCTGACCACGAGAATCTGGACGTTTGACAAAGTTGCGGCGACTTCATTGAAGCGTTTGGTTTCGTCGTGGCAAACCGGAGTGTCGAGCGAAGGAACCGTTGCGAGGATCCTAGTCTTGCCTGTACTCGACGCGAGCGTCACGTCTGCCAAGTCAGAATCCAGCAGAGTAAAGTCGGGTGCGCTGTCGCCTGGTTGTAATTCCGAACCAGCCAAGTCAACAGGATTGCCTTTCAAATTGACCGCACCATTACGTGTTACCACCATCAGTTGTCACCTCCCGGTGAAGACAGTTAATTAAGTTTTAAAATCAAGTGCACACAGTATGTCGAAGTGCTGCAAAGTTTCAAGTCTGTGAACGAGACGGCAGGACCGCTTATGATTCTCTTAATCGAAGACGCAATTTGTGGACTCGAACCATCATTGCCTGTGCGCAAGGAAAGCAGGCGTCGCTTGATCGTCTTTGATGGCCGAGTCGCGTGTCGCACTTATTTGCAGGGCACCCGAATCGGAACGGACACCAGCCGTTGTTGCAGTGCCTGTCTCGGAAACTGCGCGAATGGTTGTGACGATCGACTTGCGTTGGTCGAATTTTAGCCCGTTGGCGATTTCCACTTTCATATTCACGTGACGTTCCATCCGCGACGTTATGGGAAGTCCT
>CAUZSN010000214.1:0-3940 GCA_963582345.1 Planctomycetota bacterium | reverse complement strand
GCCGAGCACAGTCCGCACGAACGTCTGAAACTAGACGCGTTTCGGATGCCGCCAGATGGGAGATTATCGAGCATGAAAATCTCAGTTGTCTTAACAACGTACAACCAGCCAGCATGGCTCGAAAAAGTAATCTGGGGATACTCGACGCAAAGTTTTCAAAACTTCGAAGTCGTGGTCGCAGATGATGGATCGACAAGTGACACATTGCTGTTAGTTAAGCGACTGCAGTTGGCGACCGGATTGGACATCAAGCACGTTTGGAACGAAGATCAGGGTTTTCGCAAGTGCACTATTTTGAATCGCGCGATCATCGAAACGTCCGGTGATTATTTGGTCTTCTCCGACGGAGACTGCATCCCCCACCCGGACTTCCTCGAATGCCACTATCGAATGGCTAAGCCGAATTTAGCCTTGTCTGGTGGTTGTGTACGTCTATCGAAGACCGTCAGCGATAGAATCACTTCGCAAGACGTGACTGATGGAAATGCGACGCGTGTCTCTTGGCTGTTCAAACAAGGCCTCCGGTCCCCGAAAGATATCGCAAAAGCCAGGGCTGGATCACTCGGTGGGCTGCTGGATCATGTAACGACTACGCGTGCCACGTTTAACGGCTCCAATACGTCGGTGGAGAAGGATGCTGTCTTGCGCGTCAATGGCTTTGATGAGAGAATGCGGTACGGTGGGTTGGACCGCGAACTTGGCGAGCGCCTGGAAAACGATGGACTGCGTTATAGGCAAGTGAGACATCGCGCGGTCTGCGTTCACCTCTGGCATGAGCGGCCGTACATGGATGAGAAAGGCCTGGCGCGAAACAATGTGATTCGCTACGAAACCAAGCAGCGGAACTGCACCTGGACTCCCTATGGGATTGTGCAGCAGCGCGACGAAAGGCCGCTCTCACGAGCTGCGTAAGCGATCAGCGCTGACCAAAGCCTGTTCAACGTCCGCATCGCTTGTGAAATTCGCTGTACCACGAACGCAGCATCAGGCTGCGGATTTGGCACCGTTACCTGTAGAAGATGCACTGCGAAGAATCGGTGAAACGATTTGGTCACACAGAGCGAGCACGTATTCCGACAACCGGCGGCACTGCTTCATGCCGTTTTGTAAGCGGCGCCACCCCAGCAATGGACGTCCTTCCACCGCATGACCGACGGCGGTTCGCGTCATCCGCCGAGTCATTTTCGGGCCAAAGTAATCGGTGACGGCGTCGCACAACATTGAATCCGTAAGAACTCGTCCCCGTATAGTGTGAAGAAAAGTGGTGATGTGCAAGATTGACATCTGTTCAATCGGCGGTTCACCGATGAATATGTGACGCCAATGCGCGTGCAGCGTACTTGGCAAGGTCTCCATGCGACGGCCCGTACGTTGGCCGCGTTGAACCGCTAGGGCAAACGCGGCCTGATCGCTGTGCAAAATAGACCGTCGCAAGCAATTATTGTCGTGAAACGTTCCAACAATGTCGGCGTAGGCCTTGTTCCATGTCTTGCTGAATTCCCAGTCCACTGGGACAACAACAATGCCCGAGTTGAAATAGGGTACGGTTTCTCGCAGTTCCCGCCGCGGAACTTGGTATCGCTGCCAAGCCCGTGGAGTTGTAGGAAGTCCGCCTTGAGCGATTATGCAACCGCCCCGGTCTGCCGGAAATGGTTCTCGCAACGTCTTGTAAATATGTCGCCATTGTTCCAGGGAAACCTTCGGATGGTTGTCTGGACCGGCAGCCAAACAGTCTCGATACTGGCAAACCTGACTGAAATCGCGGAGCACAATCACGTCCGGATCTAAAAGCAATATTCGATCGCTTACCGTCGGAATCTCAAGCCCCCGTACTTTGTTACCGACAAAATGGTCTGAACGCCAGGCAGAGGGCTCGACCGAATGAATCTCAACGCCGGCTTCCCTGGCCAATGTCATGACGGAGATTGGTGGTTCTCCGATGCAAGCCAAATGAAATGGGAACGTTCGGCTGCGTCCGGCGTGCTGCATGAAGCTGGCCAGCAACAATAAGGCCTGTCCCTCATAGATAGCTGCGTTTTCGCCGCGAAAGTCGACAACCGTTACGACGTCGATTACATCCATTGAGGTACGTTGAGCGGTTCTTCGCTTGCCTGAGTTTGCGTTTTCGATAATGGTGCCCTAGGCCGCCATGGCAAGCGTGTTCGTCTGGCCCTTGGCGAATTCTCGTAGCCCATCCGGCAGAGTCAGTCCCGCTTTTTGCAAGTAGCAAGACAACATCACAGCGAACGTGCGGGCGGTAAGCCAGGGGGCATGAACGCGATTTTTCAGTGGGGAAAGCGCTACAAACGGATACGGATTGGCCTCCCAAACCACGATGTTACCTTCGCGGTCGTAACTGTAATCGAACGCAACGAGATCCAAGCCCAAGAATTCGCGAGCTTCCAGAAACTGTTCGCGGTGCGGATTGGGCGTCGTTACATATTCATACTCCTCGTCATCGGCCAAGTTGGAGGCCACCCGCGTGCGCCTGCGAGCCTCCCAGCCAAGCGAAATCTGGACTGTCTGAGAGATTCCGATGTCTCCGCCGGTGAAAAATCGATATCGCCTAAAAGCGCCGTCACGTGGGCTGCTCACGTCGATAAACTCGACTGCCAGCGGACAACGGTATTTGTGCCAAGGAATCTCCGCAATGTCGGCCGGCGAGCGAACCAAGAAGCTTGTGCCTCCGTGTCCGTGATTCTCGCGGACCAGCAACGGAAGCTCCAGACCGCACAGCGTGTTTCTAAAATGTTGCACGTCCGCAATGGGCGCCATTCGTGGAGTCCGAAATCCTGCGCGGGCGATTCGTCGAGCCCCCTCCAGCTTGCTCGCATTCTTGTGACAATCTACGCGATTGACGATAGGAACACCGTGGCGGACACAATCCCGCTGCAATCGCCACGCCTGGCGATATCCTCGAGGAGACCAGTCTTCCAGTGGATCCTGAATCCACGGAATCTGAAGAACGTACTTGGAAGGATCATGAAGTCGGCAGGGCAGCAATCGCAATTCGAAGAGCCGCCGCAATTCGGGATAGTTTCCAGCAACAAATTCCAGAAATTGTCGATAGAAATACGGCTGTCGCGCGGCATGTCGCACAACGAGAAATCTTTCGCCGCTAGCTTTCCACTGCCGGTTGATCCGTGCGTCATTCAGTTTTACTGGAAACCAGCGTATGCGGCCTTTCAATGACCAGGTGAATCGGTTCAATAAGTAACTCCTCAGAAAACGAACCAGGCGCGGTGTCTACACGCCAGCAGTGAGATACTCGTCAAAATTCCCTCGCGACGTCAAGTGCATTAATCGAGAGCGCAGGAATGGCACCACGCTAGCGGCTAGCGTGGCTCAACTAGCAGTCTCAAGCCATGTTACGCGCCCGAACAAGTGAAATTACCCTTCGGGATCGTCGGCCGCTATCACTGCGCGTGAGTTAGTGCGATCCGTCTGACTGATAGCGATTTCAATTCCCGTCGGCCTCGTTTGGAAAACCCTCGCATCATTTCGAAACTCACTGGCAGTGCGGGGCGTTCTGCTTTTCGCTCCTCGGCGTTTGTGACGTCGTGCGAGTCCGTGCGAGGGCCTGCTGCGGCGCTTTTCTCGCTGGTCCCCATCGCTATGGAGGGCACCTGAAGCCTGACGCGAACCATTCCAACACGGAACTGTCCTACGCGAACCTGTTCAGCGCGAACCTGCACGCTGTGGCCACCGACGACTCACGTTTCTTCGGTGGCGATGCTGAGCTGGCTGACATGAATACCGGCTATTCCCAGTTGAGCCACACCAGTGGAGTTATGGGGTTGACATAACCAACCTTGGCCTGCACATTCAGAGCCATCTTGCGTTAACACTAGAAAGGCTTGTGGATGATGTTTAGAATCCGCTTTTGGTGTTTCATCGAAGCGTTGTTCTGTCAGATGGTTTGCCCGTTGATCACACCGCT
>CAUZSN010000213.1:0-3945 GCA_963582345.1 Planctomycetota bacterium | reverse complement strand
TGCCGAATTCGCGCCAGAGCTTGGCGGCCAGGCCAAACGCTTCGACCGTTTGCGCCAGTTTCGGCTCACGTTCGAGAACGATCTTGGCCTTCTCGCCCTTCACCTGCTTTAGCCTGACCAACCGCGCTTGGATAGCCCGTCTGAGCAAGTCGGCCGAATCCTCGCGCTGACCTTCCCGCAGAGCCACCAGTGTGGTTTCCATCACCTCGATTTGCGCGGCGGCGACTTCACGCTCTTTGTCCCCGCCCTCGCGTTTAACTTCGCATTTAACTTCGCGCTGCTCGCCCTCGCGGCCTCGTTTCTGCTGGGCACGAAAACGCTCCCGCAGTTGTTCACTGAAGTTGGCAACCACACTGGCTTGCTCCTTTTTGCCGGCGTCGCGAAGCTTTTGCGCCGCAAACATCAACAGTTCAATGCGCTGGCCCAGACTGGGCGCACTCTCGCGAACGGCAATCGCTTTCTTGTTACGGTTGCCTTCCAATGCCAACTCCTGGGCGTGAATGGCGTGCTCCATCGACTCTGCCAAATCCTTCCGGCCGGCGTCGAGCAAGCCTTGTAATGCGATGCGCATGATTTTGATCTGAGCTAGCGCGACCTCGCGTTCGCTCTGCCCGCGATCGCGCTTTCCACCAGCCGCCGCTTTCTTTTGAATTTCCGCCGCCGTGCGTTCGAGATTTTCCGCTTCCTCAGCCCGGCCCAGAGTGCGAAGCGAATCCCCGCCGGCCTTCAATCCTTGGAGGATCTCCCCAAGTTCGCCCCCTGGTCTCTTCCGCGGGCGTTTTTCGTTGGTTTTAGCTAGCAGAGCTTTTAACCCTAGGGCCTGTTTAGTGAGCAACTCAGCCTTGTCGACGGCTCCTTCGCTCTTTAGCCGCTCGGCCTGTTTCAACAGCACTTCGAGTTCCTTTCGGACAGCCTCAATCTTGGCTTCCTGACCGTTGACGAAAGCCGGCGATGCCAGCCACGCAACCGCCATAACGACCAAAAGAATTGCGACAGTAACAAAGTTGCTGGTTCTTTTGTTCATGATCATTCGCCTCGCTATTTCAGCAAGATGTGTTCAGACCCCGTTCCAAGCCGTACATAGATTATAGAGATAAGATGTATCCCGCGAAGTGCAACCTGACGCTCGAAACCGCGAGATCTGGTTTGCGTTTCAATACATGATCCGCTCGTGCAGTGGTTCGCTTGCACGCCTGCTCACCATAGAGAATGGTACAGCTTTCAAATCATTCTCGCTTCAGGAGTTGAGATCCAGCTCGCTCAGGAGTTGAGATCCAGTCACCTCTCCCTCTGCAGACTTTGACGTTTTTTATGCCGCAATTTTGTGGGCACTGGCATCGGTTGCCTCCCGCTTCTTTTTTTCCTGGAGCTTTGCGAGGATTCGGAGGTTGTGGCCAAGGACGGTCAGTCCCATTTGGGTGCGGGCTCGCGATAGGCCTCGACCTCAAAATCGGCGCAGATTCCGATGCTCCTTGAAGTCGGCGAATACGCGCTCGATCGTTTGACCTCGGTACTTGTATAGCGTCTTCGCTTCTTCTGTTTGCATGCGTGCCTTTAATCGATCGATCTCTTCTTGGTATGGATTGCGACGCACGGTTTGACCCTTTTCTGGAACCGTGGTGCAGCGTGCTTGTAGAGGGCACTGGGTGCAGTCCAGAGGTGAAGCTTGGTACACGTCAAATCGAATCATTTCGCCATTGGCTCGTTGGCGATTCTTCTTGCCGGAAAACGATAGCTCGTTGCCTTCTGGGCAGACGTAAACCTTGCGTTCGTCGTCCCACCGGAATTCGTCTTTCTCAATGCGTGGTTCCGTTGATTGCTCTTTTTTCTTGGCGGTTGAACTGTTCTCTTGCCACGGTGCGTAGAGCGTAATACCAGAGGTTTCGCAGAATTCTAAATCTTCGCCTACGGGATACCCTGCGTCGGCCAACAAGTCCTCGACTTGAATGTCGCTTTCATGAATCTTGTTCATCAACGGTTGGAGAGTTCCACTGTCCGAGTGTTGAGCGAACACCTCGTAAGAGAGCACAAAATCGGTTGCCAGATCGCACACTGTTTGCACGTTATACAGTGGGCGATAGACCTTCTCCTTGTCTAAGCCGAAGACCGACTCTGGATCGGTCAGGCTGACCACGATTTTGTCTACTGGCTTGCGTTTATCACTGCGGCGGTTCTCGTTTTCAGCGTGCAGTTCGGATAATCTGTCTTTGGCCTTACTATAACGCGTGTGTTGTTCCAGCTTTCCGGTATCCGTTTTTGCCATCCAACCGGGTTCACGTGACGGGTCGCGACGGGTCGATGGAATCCTGGGAAGTGGCATCCTGCGATATCGTTTCGGGCGATGACAACAAGGCTTGCTTGAACTGCTCCAAGCGTCCTTCGACTTGCTGCATGTTTCCCAGTTTTCTGCGGGATGCATTGGCCGCGACCGTCGTTCCATCGATCGATGCTTGGCGCCCATCGACCAGTTCCTCCGCCACGGCATGCTCCAATACTTGTTTGTGCCAGTCCTGGAGCAACGGTCCCACGCGATCTCGGAATCTGTAAAGCGATTTTAGTGATACCTCCATCCCAAACATCAACCATTGAACCTTGATATCACTCTTCAAGTCGCGGTGCCATTGAATCGGTTTCGTTCGTCCTCGACAGTGCTCGTAAAGGACGAGTTTCAGTAGTAAATCAGGTAGATGTGCTGCCCGGCCACGGCCCGAGTAGGCGTCAAAGACGGCTTCCACATCGAAGATGCCATCATCCACAGATTGACCAATAATCCTCACCAAGTCGCCTTCATCAATCTGAGCATCCAATGCCTGCCACTGGGGGCTATTTTCATCCCGCGGTGGCTTCAAAAAACAACCCCACGACCATTGCCATCACATCCATGCACCGCTAGCATTCGCTCGGTCTCCTTGTGTAAGCTTTCGGCGGTTTCGACAAAAACCAACTTATTGCCGAATTTGCCAAATCACTGGGAGACCACTTTTTCTTCCTCGCCTCTCAAAACGTCAAAGTCTGCTTAGCGGGTCGTTGAATCGCCGCCGAACCTGAGGTAAACTCGCCTAATTACCCAGGCGCCGCTGGAGTCGCTTGGCCGCAGAAGGAGGCAGGAGATACCATCAGCATGGGCCAAATGCGATTTCTCGTGCCGCCACAAAGCTGCGTACCAGACGAAGCGCTGGAGCGGGCGTATCTGGCAGGAATGGAGTGGATTCCCTGGCGTGGCGACAATCGGTCGGTCGATCGCGGCAAGACCCGCGAATTCATATTGGAGCGATCCGAAGTCGAGTCGGGAAACCTCTATATTCCCTGGCAAGTTGATGGATTTGGCGAACTGACACTGGCCACCGCCAGCCTGATGGAGCGTATCGAACAGTACCGTCTTGATTTGGAACTGGCCCGGGGTGTCGTAAACCGCCTGCGAAATCAGGTCGCGGAATGGGAAGGAGCCGGCCTTAGCATACCGGCTGAGTTCTTTGACCGAATGTCAGAAGCTTCCACCGCCTTGATTGATTCTGTGATTGGACAAGCCGATGACG
This sequence comes from Planctomycetota bacterium, assembly GCA_963582345.1. GTDB lineage: Bacteria > Planctomycetota > Planctomycetia > Planctomycetales > Planctomycetaceae > CAUZSN01. The sequence continues at coordinate 409 of CAUZSN010000213.1, read as the reverse complement.
ATGTGCGATTCGAAAGCTCGACCAAGGCGATCAAGGTCGCTCTGGAAGCCGGCGACGTGCTTGTGAGGTTGTATACCGACCAGACCTTTGCCGCGCGACACGAACAGGTCGCTCAACTGCCCACGATGCTCGGCGCCGTTTTGGCAAGTGACGTACCCCAAGATGCCCTGGCCGCCGCCTACCTCGACGCAGCCAATTCCGCTGCAGTCGAAGTCCGTTGGCGCGATGTTGAACCGTCAGCCGGGAAATTCGAATGGGGCGCGCTCGACCAGCAGCTTGACTGGTGTCAGCAGAACAACTTGCGTGTCGTTGCCGGCCCCCTGCTGCAGATCGATACGCTGCATTTACCCGATTGGCTGTCGCTGTGGGAAAACGATTTTGAGCAGTTGCAGGCGTACGTTCAGCAATT
>CAUZSN010000212.1:0-4023 GCA_963582345.1 Planctomycetota bacterium | reverse complement strand
CGAAGAAGGTGATCAAAAATGTCAGCCGAACGCCTAATAGCGATCTGCAAGACGCAATGTTCGGCGCCGAGATTTCGGCTCGGATCTGTAAACAATTGTGAGCATTATATTCGCTGAGCCTGATTACTAGGAGCAACGGATGGCATTTTTGCTAGAGATAACCGACCGAAACGACTGTCGGCTTCTGGTTCAGTGGATAGTTGTTTAGTAGAGGGCTTTTTGGTCTGGGCATGCACTTTTCTCAGGTTGTCTCATCTGCTCTCATCTGCTCTCATCTGGCGAACCTGCGGATCGTATGAAGCCAAATCCTTCCGCGTATCACAAACTCTCGAAAGCTGCAGAGAGTCTTGGGGAGCGAAGTATGGTTCCCGGAGCTTCTTCATACTTCAATCAACACGGTTAACGCCCCACGCCAGGATCTCTGCTCCTGGCGATTTTCGTATCGCTTTTCCACATCAAGCGTTGTGCGCACTCGTTGACGACACTGCCATACACAACGAAGTCGCAAGAGAGCGCTGGATCTCAATTCTTTGTCTCGATTATGCGGTTGTAGGACCAGACTCTCTGAACAGCCGAATTGCGTGCGCTTTTGGTTAACGGTATAGCGGATTACGTTGTCATCGGGGAGGTGTCCGCCACAGGTGAAACTGCTAAAGCAGAGAGTCTGTAAACAACGGTTAGAAAACGTAGCGCCAGGCCACTTCAAATTCGCTGCACCCGACCTGTTCCTTGTCCCGAGCAAAAATGCCATCCGTTGCTCCTGGTAACCTGGTTCAGCGATTATAATGCGCACAATTGTTTACAGAACCGAGTCGAAATCTCGGCGCCGAACATTGCGTCTTGCAGATTGCTATTAGTCGTTCGGCTGATATTCTTGATCACCTTCGTCGAAAGATACTGTTTTTGCAGTGATTAATGCTCGGCTGACTTTTTTCACCCTACGGGGTGGAAAGCCCGTCCGGTAGCGCCTGACCAGCGGCCGGAAGCGAGTCTTGCGTGGTGGCGGGGTAAACGCGTCCACGAGGTCGTCGCCATTTGTAGATTCACTTCGGCAAATCGCTGTGATCCTCTCCGAAGAAGTACTCCAGCTGCGACCACGGTTACAAATCCATGATGGCTTCAATATCGCTTGCGATCGGCTGTGGTGGTGAGAGCACCGAGATGACGTAAAAGAGAGTGAGAGAAACAAGCAGCGAAAACGCGCCGCCGTGGAATCCGTGAGGTAGCTCGATTTCAAACAGCTTCAAACTGAAGTTCAAAAGTAAACTGGAAACAATCGCCACATTGCAGGCCAGCGGCGTCGCGCGCTTCCAATTGAAACCAATCGCCACGGTCGGCACAATCGCCGCTGCGAACGTTGACCAACCAAATGCCCCCAAGAGCGCCACCAAGTCGCCGGTATAGAGTGCAAATCCGGCAGCCACGACTGCGATCATCACCGTTGCCGTGCGGGCCCAGAGTAGTTCTCGGTGAAGAGACTGACCGCGCAGGGCGCGAGGAATATCGTGAACAATGGCTGCGGCGCCGATGTTTAAGAAGCTATCGGCGGTGGACATGATTGCGGCCAACAGAGCGGCGAATACAACGCCCGATAGAATCGGATGCGCGTAGTGTTGCAGGAACTGTGAAGCGGCGTCGTCCGCGTTGGTGAGTTCGGCATGGACTCCCTGCAAGACAAGAGCACGCATCGACAAACCGATGGCAATCCATAGCAGCGCTGTGATTCCGTAGCCGACAACCGAAACCGGCAACATGTGTCGCGCGTCTTCGACGCGGCGGGTCATCATCAGTTTGGTGATCACATGCGGCTGTCCGCAGGCGCCCAGGACAAAGATGAAATACCACGACAGACAGCCGATCATCCCCAGCGTACCCCAGGGGCTCATTGCTTCAGGATCGTCGGCGAGGATGGTCTGCGACATCCCGGTCATCCCGCCATCCACCGTGGTAATTGCAGCAACAAGAACCAACACCGCCGCGATGACCATGATGATTCCTTGCACGAGGTCTGTATAAACCGATGCGATGATGCCGCCGGTCACACAATAGAAAACGAGCACCGCCGTGCTGATCGCCACACAGGCCTGGATGGAGAGCAGCCCAATCCACGACACGTCCGCGAGGATGCTTTGCAACACCGTGGCCATCGCCAGAATCTGCGTGGCTAAGTAGCCCATCACGCCCAACAGAATTGCCACCGCCGTCAGCAGGCTGGTTGTTGGACTTCCGTACCGGGCGGTGACGGCATCCGGCAGTGAAATCGGTTCGCGCAGTTCGGCAAACAGCCGCAATCGCTTCCCCAGCAGAAAGAACGTAATACACATTCCAATTGATGTGCTGATGACCATCCAGAACGAGCTGGTTCCCATCTTGTAAACCAGCCCCGGTCCGCCCACGAAGCCCCAACCACTCATTGTGCTGGAAAACACCGCCACGCTGGCCACGATGATTCCCAGTTGTCGGCCGGCCATAAAGAAGTCTTGCGTACTCTTCGTCCGGCGCATGGCCCACAGACCCACGCCGATGCACATCGCCATGTAAGCAACGACTGAGACAAGTACGATCAGTGAGCGATATTCTTCCATGGTTCTTTAGTTCTTGGATCGTTGTTCAACGAGCATTTTGAACTTCTGCTCGCTCTCGATCGGAAAAATCCAACGGTCGTAGAAGAATACGTAAAGGCCGATAAAGAACGCTGGGATCAGCCAGATGCCGAACAACAGCCACGAGACGCTTGCCGGGAATGGTCCGATGAACGCAACGTTGGAATCCGTCAGTGACTTCCAATAGGAAAAGCACAGCATCCCAAAGATGCCTTCGTAGATCAGGCCTCCGACGAGAAACAGGAGCCCATGTTCCTTCTTCTTCGTTCCCCACAGCAGCAGGCTGACGAAACAGGCAATCAGCAGCGAACCAAATATCCAACCAGCGATGAAGAGTGATTCGTGGCGATCAGCACCGTTGCCGCCCTGGTCCATTTCAACGAATCTGGAATGTTGAAATCCGTGGCCGTTGGGTACTTCAGGCGTCAGCAGGATCGCCAGTACAACTCCCCAGAGCGCAATCAGGAGCATTGTCGGAATCCAGCGTTTCATGTTTTCAGTTCCTTGCTGTCAGTGTCGTTTAGTCCCCGTTATCGAGATCTAAAGAGTGAATTCCGCACCTGTCAGCCTACAAAAACTGACTCACGAAGACGCTTGATTCAGGAAGTCCGGTGATTGCCAACTGGGATTCGGATATGTGTAAAACCCTCGCCCCGTTTTCACTCCCAGTTCTCCGTTGCCAATTTTGTCCAACAGCAACGGCGGCGGTGCGTCGGACGGGTCGCCTGTTTCTTCGTAGTAGATCAACTCGATATCCCGCACCACGTCCAGTCCGATGCTGTCCATCAGGGCGAACGGACCCAGCGTCGTTTCCATCTGAATCATCCACGTTCGATCCACATCTTCGACGGTCCCTATTCCTTGATCGACAACCTTGAGAGCCTCTTTCTTCACGGCCCGCCAGATGCGATTAAAGATAAACCCCGTGCTCTCCTTTTGCACGATCACCGGCAGCACGCCAATCGAAGACATAAACGATCCGACGACTTCCATCGTCGCGTCTGACGTTAGCTCGCCTCGCATCAACTCCACAAAAGGGTGAGTCCAGATTGGCAGCACAAAGTGTGAATTCAAGACGCGGTCGGGCCGCGTCGTCGCTGACTCGATGCGTGAAATCCGAATCGAGGAACTGTTGGTCGCGAGAATCGTATGCTGGGGACATAGACGATCCAACTGTTGGAATACGTCTCGCTTGATCGAGACCTCTTCTTTGACCGCCTCAATCACCAGATCGGCGTCTGAAGCGGCTTCACTGACAGAGGTGGTTTGACGGATGCGATCGAGAATCTTATGTCGCGCTTCGGCTGTCACATACCCATCTTCCGTCATAGCATCGAGGATTACAGACATGGCAGATTGACTGCTGCGTAGAGCTTTTTCCTGAATGTCATGTAAGCACACGCTCTTGCCGAATACCGCG
>CAUZSN010000211.1:0-4055 GCA_963582345.1 Planctomycetota bacterium | reverse complement strand
ATACCTTTTACGCGAAGACATTGCGTTTTGTTTTTCGCCGTTGGAAGCTGAGGAAAAGCTGCGAGAGCGGCGAGCGGCATTGCGTAAGACTCCTCTTTCATGTGGTAATCGTCCTGGCACGAACGTCAAAGCCGACCCTAAAAGAAAGGCTGGCCAGCGATACACCACGTCATCTTATCGTCGTGCGATTCACCGCGCGACGATGCACGCATGGCCGGCGCCTGACGGTTGTCAAGGCGAGGCACGAAAACGATGGCAACAGGAGCATAGCTGGGCGCCCAACCAACTTCGACACACCGCAGCTACGGAAATCCGGAAGAATTATGGCCTGGAAGCTGCGCAAGTAGTATTGGGCCATGCTAGTGCGGATGTCTCACAGCTATATGCTGAACGAGATCAACAGCTGGCGATTCAGGTAGCACAACAGGTGGGGTGACTCAAATGTGTGCACGTATATACGAAATCTCGAAGTGGACTGGACATTTGCCAGTGAGCAAATCAACGAGCGTATACGCTCGAATTAATGTTAAGCCGGTACGGGAGATCGCTGAAACTACCGCTGCGATTATACTTGAACTACGGAAGGCTTCCAATGTCTGAGGATTCGACAAGAGGGAACGTCGTTGCAACTCTGACGGGGAGCCTGTGGCTGGAAATCTCCGATTATTGCGTACCGGACACGATGGAAGAGTGGTTCGCAAACGTAAAGGTCCACGTGAAGGAACTGGACCAATTCTATGAAAGCATAAATGCCGAACGGGATTTTCGAGACAGTTTGCGGCATATTCGAATCTTGATTGAGCGGCTTTCGCAATCCATCGAAGGGACCGATCCCTTTTCAGCTGCTCAATATTCGGCCCAGCTCGCCCAGTGGTACGCCTATAATATGTTGCGCCTGTTGCATGATGAACATTGGCGGAAATATGCCAATGTAATTGCAGGTGGAAGCGACTTTAACGCGCAGGAAGCAAAAGTTGACCGAGTAAATGAATTGCGAGAGATAACGTCCTTGAAAAATGCATTACGCCACTCGCAACTACCAGAAAGCACATACCATCGAAGGATGGCAAAACGCGAACAATCGCAAGTCAATCCAGAGTTGAGTGCTGAACCGACAGTGCGAACACGACTATGGGACTTGACTACGGATTACTTTGGACCTGACGAGATAGACGATTGGATGAACGCTGTAAACGAGCTAATAAGTTTCCAAGAAAGCTTCTATGTTCAGGTAGAAGAGGATGCACAATTATTCAAGGACTTGGGAGCAGACCACTGGTTAGCCACAATGTCACAATGGACAAACGCTATTAAATGGTTATTGTCGCATCTCTCAGAATCACTTCAGGGGACGGATCCCTGGCCTGCCTTCCAATATGCGGCACAACTTTCAGAAACGTATACAATAACAGTGGTTCAAATTTCTATGGGAGAGCACTGGTTAGCGTCCGCCAAGATTCTTTCTGGCGGTGCCACCGACAACCAGTCGGAGAAGTATGACCGAGTGAATGCACGTTTTGGCGAAAGTCGGCTTGTCGATGCCCTGCAAGCCGAGAATATGTCCAAAAGCGCGTACTACCGCGAAAGAGCTCGGCGCGACAACCTTTTGAAAACGCGTGGTTCCAAATAGAACCACTCTTCACCACAAAGTCTCATCCAGGTTGGAACCTTCCCAACCAGGGTGAGACTTTTCTTAGTTTATAACCATCTCTATCAACTTTGATCACGTCTTGTTTGGACCAGATCGAACGGAGATGAGTTAGTGCGACCAATTTTGAACGAAACTCTAAAAAGCCTCAACGAGGCAGCCACGCTTGAGGGTGTACACGTTTCCACGCTTCATCGTTGGCGTCTGAAAGGCGTCAGAGGTGTGAAACTGGAGACCTGCCGCCGCGGCGGATCGAGATGCACGAGTTTGCAGGCGCTTCAGCGATTCCACGACGAAATTACTCGACGAACCGACGGCGAAACTTATTTCCTGTCCGAAGAAGACGCCGATGTGCTCGCGGCGACGCAAAAGGCGATAAAGAAGCTTCCAACAACTCGAAACTTGAAAACCTAACAACAAAAAATGCCCGCCAGTCCGGCTTGCGAAATTGGACTGACGGGCAAACCTGACTCACGTATGTATACTATACAAAAAAATCACGTTCCGGTCAAGTTGACCGTCTTTCGTCGCCGGCTGCGAGAGCGCCCCAGCGCGCCTTCAGTTTGCTGGTATTCGGCGGATGTCCGTTTAGCGCCGCAACCCTGCAACCATCATCGATTCAGCGAGCTGGCGGCCAGCGTCGCTCCTCTACGTTGGCTGGACCGATACATTCGTCAGTCTGAAGTGCCGCCGGATTTCAACGGTTTTTGGCAATTCTGGCAACCGCTTGAACGGCGCATCGAACGTCTTCAACTCGGGCGCGATGAGTGGCTGGCGGCACGAGGGCATCTGCTGCGATTGGACGATGACACCGCCGAGTTGCGGAGGAGGGCCGAGCGATGAGCACAACTCTTGTACCACAAAATCGTCAGTTGATATTGCCGGGGTTCAAGTGCTCGCCCGTGGGGCTGGCGGCGAATAAGACGTTGACGCAAGAGCAGTGCGACGGCGCCGGTCGTCAACTCTCGCACGTTGACGCTCGCCTGAGTTGGTACATCGGCGACTTTGCAAACATCCGCGAGGATCGTGGATACGGCAGCCACGTCGAAACGGCTGATCGGTTTAACATCGCGCACCAGACAGTGAAAAACACGGCTTGTGTCTGTCGCGCGTTTGAACAGTACCGACGTCGGGACCGTTTAACTTTTGGCCATCACGCGGAGGTGACCAACCGCAACGATGCCGACGAGCTGTTGGATTGGTGCGTGGCCAACAACGCCAGCGTCCAAGAGTTGCGGGCTGAAAAGCGACACCGGCAGAGAGAGGCCGCGCGCATCCCCCCACCCGAGGGCAAGTATCGCGTGCTCTACGCGGATTCCCCGTGGCAATATAACGACGAACGCCGGGGGCTGAACGGCTACAGCGCAGCCGTGGACCACTTCCCCACGATGAGCCTCCAAGAAATCTGCGAACTGCCTATCGAGGATATCGCGCACGACAACAGCGTTTTGTTTTTGTGGACAACATCACCGCTTATCGGCGACGCCTTTCAAGTCGTTGAAGCGTGGGGTTTCGAGTACAAGGCCAATTGTGTCTGGAACAAAGCCACGCACAACGTCGGCCATTATTTCAGCGTCCATCATGAACACCTGCTGTTGTGTACGCGGGGGAGCTGTACGCCCGACACTCCGAAACAGCATAACAGCGTCCAGTGCATCGAACGCGCCGAGCATTCCCGAAAGCCGGCTGAGTTTTATTCGCTCATTGAGTCCATGTACACAACCGGCCCGTACATCGAGTTGTTTGCAAGGCAGCCTCGGTGGGGATGGGAAGCGTGGGGTAATGAAGCCGGCGTTTATTCGAGATGGAGCGACAGGCGAGGAAGTTCAATTCACGATGTCGAGTACAACGGCTGAATCACCATCCGACGCGCCGAAGATAACCGCCAAGGAACTCAAGGCACGAGTTGGCCATCGTTGGATGGAATGCATAACGTCCGTCTGCCATATCAGCAGGGATCTGCTCGATGGCAAGTCCCATCCGTGTCCGAAGTGCGGTGGCACGGATCGGTTTAGTGCATTCGGCGACTTTGCCGAGACAGGGGGCGTCATCTGCCGAATATGTCATTCAGCCAAGAACGGCGATGGATTCGCAACTATTATCTGGTTAAACGCCTGTAACTTCCGAACCGCAGTGGACCTTGTGGCGAATTTTCTAGGCATTACTGATAGCGTCCGAACCAAAGGGTACGTGCCGGAGGTGGATATTCTCACCGCCGTATCCCGTGACAAGAACATGCCTCTGGAAAGCCTAAACGCCTACGGGGGGCACGCTACTACGCGGAATAAAAAAAAGGTTGCTCGTTTTCCTATTTACGACATTAAGGGCGAGCAGCATTCCTGGTTTGACATAGCTGTTGGTTCGAAAGGCTTTATCAATCGCGGTGGCAAATGGGGCGTCTTTTTGC
>CAUZSN010000210.1:0-4058 GCA_963582345.1 Planctomycetota bacterium | reverse complement strand
GATTAAAAATAAAGAGTACCGGATACTTTGTCATCACACCGACGGCCGGGATCGTCTCACCGTCTCGCTTCACATCGAACAAAATAGGCGGCACTGGCATATCCAAATCCCAGAGGTCATGATGAACCGCCTGGAAGTACCACTTGAGTTGTCCCGTCAGGGCATCCACCGCGACAATCGAGTTGGCAAAAAGGTTGTCCCCGGGGCGATCAACACCATAGAAATCGTTATGAGCGGAACCCAACGGCATATACAGGATGCCGTGCTCCTCGTCGACTGTGAAAAATGTCCAGGTGTTGGCGCCGCTGACGTTTCGCCAAGAGTCATTGAGCCAAGTCTCGTTACCCACTTCGCCGGGCCGAGGCACCGTGTGAAACGTCCAAACGAGGTCGCCCGTTCGAAGGTCCCACGCGCGAACATCACCCGCTGGCCCCTTTGACCCTGTCTCATCCGCGTTGTGCACACCGGTAAAGACCAAGTGCTTGTAGACCGCAACCCCTGATGAGATCCCATAGTGCATATTCGGAAAGTCCTTCATCACATCGGGTGTCTTCAGGTCCACATACCCATCGTTGCCAAACCTGGCGTTCGGAATGCCGGTCGTTGCGTTCAGCGAGATCAATTCGCCTTCCTCTGTACCAAACACGATCTGCGGAGCAGTTACGCTGTCACCCTCCCAATAGGCCAATCCCCGCATCGAACCACCTGTCCAATGCAACTGGTGCTCCGGCGAATTCCAATCTCCAGGCGCCGTGTATTCCCAGACTACATCTCCGGACTCCGGTTCAAGCGCGACGACGCGGTAGTACGGGAATGACAAATACAGGACACCGTCGACCATCAATGGGGTCGATTGACTCGGGCGAGACGGTATGCCCTCCTTCGTCATCTCATACCGCCACGCCGGCGCCAAGGTCGAGACATTGCTTGTGTTTATCTGAGTCAGCGGTGAGTGTCGCTGGTTGCCAAGATCTCGTCCCAATGCCGGCCAATCGCTCTGTGCGTGTACTGAGTGCACAAACAAGACTGTGCACATGAGCAACCACAGAAAATGTCGTATCGCGAAACAATACGTCGTCGATCTGATTGTCATCCGAAAAACACTCCTGTCCTGAACCATAAAGTGAAGTAACCTCCCATCGAGGTCACACTCTTACACTTCTGTCCTCACCGCACTGCGGCCATTGTTAACCACTCTCGTAGCGATTCATAAATTTGGACGCGACCCGACTTAATTCTTCCCACGGCTCACACCTTTGCGAGCACCTCAGACATATTGTTCAACGCCAACTCAACCAACTGTCGAGACGTCGCGACGTTCATGCGCATCCGACCGTCACCACCGAGACCGTAATTGGATCCGGGATTGATATGAATGTTCGCGTGCTCCACGAGATAGCGCTGGAACCCTACTTCCAGCGTCGAAGCATTGTTCGACACGTCATTTTCTATCTCACCAACCTTCCCCATTGCTTCATGAACATCCAGCCAACTCAGGTATGTACCCTGGGGTTTAACAACCTTCACCAAGGGGACATTCGCACGAACAAACGATTCCACAAAACTCTGAGTGCGATCAATATACGCGACCAGCTGGTTAAGCCACTCTTCAGACTCGTTGTAAGCAGCCTCAGCTGCAACAATGGCTAATGTGCTCATTGCTTGCCGGAGCTGTCCTGGGCCAGTCACTCGGTCGAGATACTCCTGGTTTGTCGAAAACATATATGCGCACCGCATCGCTGACAGGTTAAACGACTTACTGACGGATTTATACGTAATGCTGTTCCTGACGATCGTTTCATCGTCGAGAGTCGCGTACGGCGTATACATATTGCCTGCAGTGACAAAATCGCAATGGATTTCATCTGCCAGAACGACCACGCCCCGCTGCGTGCAAATTTGCCCCAACCTCATCAAATCGTCACGCGACCAAACATTGCCTGTTGGATTATGCGGATTACACAGGATGAACGCATGCACGTCGTGGTCAATGCGGCGCTCGAAATCGTCAAAGTCGATGGAATAACGCCCACTGGCCAATTGCAGTGGACTCTCTTCCGCGACAGCATCAACGATTCGGATGTCAGTATAGAAGCCGTCGTAGCCAGGCGCCAAAACGAGGACTTTACTTCGGGGCGGACAGAACGCGCGCAACGTACTGATAATCGCCGGGTGAACGCCAGCTGAATGCCGAATCGCTTCGGGTTCGATCTGTAAGTTATAGCGTCTCTGATTCCAATTGACGATCGACTCTACGTAGGACTCCGGGATCGTAAGGTATCCATAGTTTTCATGTTGGATCCGATCGCTAAGAGCTTTCGTGATTGCAGGCGCAGATCTGAAGTCCTGGTCGGCGGTGCCCATGCCGACTTCAACATGCTCACGGCCGTACAGGGAAATCTGGCGGTCCCACTTGGTCGAATCCGTACCGATCCGACTGTAAACCGTATCGAAATCGTACGCCCCAATATTCTGTTGGACAGCGCTGCGGACACGGCTAAAAGCAGGAGCAGACCCGACGGTTCCGACTACCGCTGCCGTTCCAACACCACTCAAGAACGTGCGGCGATCGATCGTCTTTTGCTGTGTCATCACAACTCCTCTGATTGCTCTTGCCAGCACGGACCAAAAACCGATGTTGAATCCGTTCGCTCACGCCTAAATCATGGTGAACCCTACGTAGATCAACACCACTCCAATTAACACAGCCAACGCCCCAACGGTGCGCACTATCCCATCGGAAACTGAGTGTTCGATGTACCTGAGAATGGACTGAAAAAACTGTAGGAAGAAGTTCGGTAACACCGCGAACAGAAAAGCGCCGGCTGCCATAAGCCATCCGCCAGCCTTGAACAACCGGTCCAGTTCCCCTTCGCCGAAGTCAGACACAAGCAGGATTACGGCCAAAGCTGCAAAGGCGGCGCCAAGAACCCGAATTCGAGCTTCGGACGAAAGGAGATTTCGGTAGAAACGTAACGTCGCCCGCGGCGCAACAATCAGTGGCCCGCGGGTGACAATCGCGAGAATTCCGAGCCCAATGCACAAGACCGAATCCACGTGAACCCTAGCCTACCTTTGTTCTGTGGATGTTTCAATACGATGATACAGCCATCAACCGTAGCTAACGGCGGACGGTCGAGCCGTCCAAAAGTGTCAAGTGCATCGAAATGTAGTGGATGTACGCTTCTCAGGCAGCCAGAATCTAATTACAGTCACCCATCCAATATGTGGCTGCCACAACTGGAACTCAGTTTCAAAAGCCACCTCGACCGATTTGTCCTCTAGAATCTCTAGTTGCGGACGCTAATAATGCCAAACCCATCGACTAAAACGGATACCCAATGGACTCAATGGGCCGTTAAAGAAATCACCGCAGACTACGCGCGGTCATCCGACACCCATTTACTGAAATGCGCGCTCCCAATTCTTGAACAACACGACATCCATCTCTACTTTAAAGACGAATCGACACACCCCACACGTAGCCTCAAGCACCGGCTCGCTCGGTCGCTATTTCTGCATGGCTTATGCAGCGGATGGATTCGACGAAACCGCCCGATCATTGAAGCGTCTTCTGGGTCTACGGCAGTTTCAGAAGCCTATTTTTGTCGATTATTGCAACTTCCCTTTATTGCTGTTGTTCCCGACGACACCGCGCCAAACAAAATCAAGGAAATTGAGTTTCTCGGTGGACAAATCATCCGGTCTTCCGGAGCAGCCATCTATGACCGTGCCGCTGACATGGCTAAGGACTTAGGCGGCTACTACATGGACCAGTTTTCCCGTGCTGAGCAAGCGACGGATTGGCGGGGCAACAACAACATCGCTGAAAGTATTTTTCAACAACTCACTCATGAAAAATATCCCGTACCTCGCTATATCGTCGTCGGTGCTGGCACCGGAGGCACCAGCGCCACGATCGGGCGCTATATCCGCTATTTCCCAATCGACGGGGAACGACCGGAGTTGATTGTTGCCGATCCTGAAGGGTCAGTATTTTTTGATTTTTTCCGGACAGGTGACCATACACTCACCTCGCAAACAAATGGACGCATTGA
>CAUZSN010000209.1:0-4065 GCA_963582345.1 Planctomycetota bacterium | reverse complement strand
ATAGTTCGTTGCCTTTTCCCTCTTCGCTGCCAATGTTCATAAGCCCAATCTTAGGCTGTTGAATTCCAAGCACTTCACGAGCGTAAATGGCGCCCATTACAGCGTACTGGTAAAGATGTTCAGCACGAGCTTCTGGATTCGCGCCGACGTCCATCAAGACCGAATATCCTTTCATAGTTGGCAATGACACGGCGATTCCGGGACGCCGGACACCTTTTAAAAATAGCCGCGTGCGCAAACCGGCGGCCACCACCGCTCCCGTGTTACCTGCACTGACCACAGCGTCGACTTCGCGACTTGCTACAAGCTGCCAGCAAACGCTAATTGAACTCTTGGGTTTCTTACGCAGCGCTTCGGTTGGTTTTTCGTCCATCCGGACGAAGTCTTCTGCGGCAACCACCTCCACACGGTCGCCAGGATAGCCCGATTTCTGTAGGCGCGAGTCGATTTTCCGTTTGTCGCCTACCAAGAGTACTTCCAAGTCTGTACGCCTTTTCAAGGCATTGGTGGCTCCATCGACATTCGAATTAGGGGCGTAGTCTCCCCCCATTGCGTCCACCGCGATTCGCATTTACGGCTATCCTTTAGGATTCGACGACTGTTCGGCCTTGATAATAGCCACAGTTCGGACAAATCACATGCGTTGGTATGGCCGTCCCACATTGCGGGCAATACGCGAGTTGAACCGGTTTTACTGCGCCGTGACTTCGCCGTTTACGGCCGCGAGCTTTAGAAATCTTTCGTTTTGGCACTGCCATGATTCAGTCGCCGTAACAGATTTTCTATTTCAGAGTGTTGTGTTTGCCCCTGCCCGTCTGTGCAGGGGCATTACAGCCTACCTTGCCGTTTTGGAATTACGAATGGTAGGCGATTGTCAAAATGACTGTCAAGCAAGTTGCGATTAAGAGGTAGAGAAACAATAGAGAAACATTCGGATTAAGGCAATTCTTCTCGACGTTGAATAATCTGTGTGTCAATGTCGGATTTTTCCCAAACAGGTTTGGTTTTGAAGATCAGACAGTACTCGTGAACTTTGTTGATCCGAAACACAGCGGGATATCCAAGTGGTCGCAGATTGTTGTACTCGGACTGGCGATTCCAAATGATAAGATCATCGTAGATGAAACCAATTCGCTGCATCATGCAGGCGAAATCACTGTGGTACGCAAAGAATTGGTCTTTCTTGCGAAGGTCCATGATAATGACGATGCAATATCGTTCTGGCTTCATGACAACGTGAACCGCTTCGAAGATATTCCTAAGCCCATCGATGAACTGGTGGTAGTCACTAATTGCAGTTAGGTCGCCTTCAAGATTTCCGTAGTTCCTGATTTCTTTGTAGTCGGCTGATCGCTTTTGATTCAGGATGTCCCAGTAGGGAGGACTCGTGATTGTAATATCCACGGACTGCCGATCAACAAACTGAAGAATGTCAGCAGCGTCGGCTTGGTGAATCGTAGATCGGTCACCGTTTGGATGGGACCAGAGCACTCCCTGAGAAAGTCGGTTCTTGGCGAGCTTGACGTATTGCGGATTCAGTTCCACTCCGATCCCGTTCCGACCCAGCTGCTTCGCAGCGACTAACGTACTACCAGAACCAAGGAACGGATCAAAAACAACTCTCTGATCTTGAGTCGTAAACGACTCAAGTAACCGTTCAACAAGCATCGACGGGAACATTGCCGGGTGCTTCAGCGCCGCTTCTTCCGATGTCTTACGAATGTCACTCCAGACACTGATGCTGTTTGTCAGCCAACGGACACCATCAAGGTCATTTGCGAATTTTCTAGAGCGATCTCGATCTGTACGAGTCTCCGATTCAAGCTCGTCAGGACAATCTGAGCGAAGACTCTTTGGTGTCATATTTTTCACCTTGCCTCAAAGAGGTGCCTGGCATTTCCTACGCCAAGATCTATTAACTCTTGCGGTCACGCCAATCTCGTAATCGTTTTCGTAATTCCGCTTCGAATCCACAGTCAACGGGTTCGTAGTAAGTGCGATCTACTCCCAAATACTCCTGGTTGACCCAGCCTTCTGGAGTGTCGTGTGCGTACTGGTAGCCTTCCCCGTGGCCCAACAGTTTGGCTCCCGTGTAATGCGCATCACGCAGATGTTTGGGCACGGGCAAGACACTTTGGCTGCGGACATCGATCAAGGCCGCATCGATTGCTTTGATGGCAGCATTCGATTTCGGAGCCATCGCGATGTAGGTGACCGCCTGGACCAGTGGTAGACGACACTCCGGCATGCCAATGAATTCCGTCGCGTGTGCGGCGGCGTGAGCGACGACTAGGGCCATTGGATCGGCATTACCTACGTCCTCAGCCGCAGCGATCATGATGCGGCGCGCCAAGAAACGGGGATCTTCACCCGCTTCCAGCATGCGGGCCAACCAGTACGTGGCCGCATCGGGATCACTGCCACGCATACTTTTGATCAGCGCGCTGGCAGCGTCGAAATGGATGTCGGCGTTGTACTGGACAGCTTTCTTCTGAATCGAATCCTGTGCGACTTCCAGATCCAAGCGATGGTTGGAACCGGCAAGCGAGAGGACTGCAATTTCCAAAGCATTCAAAGCACGCCGGGCATCTCCGTCACAGACGTCTGCGAGGAAAGTTAGTGCTTTGTTATCAGCTTCGACGTGGATCTTTCCCAGCCCTCGTTCGCAGTCCTCTAACGCCCGCTTGAGTAGAACGAGCACATCGTCCTGCGACAGCGCCTGAAATTCGAAAATCTGACTGCGGCTGACCAATGGCGAGACCAATGCAAAAAACGGATTTGAGGTCGTCGCACCGATCAATCGCACTATGCCAGTTTCTACATCGGGCAGCAACACGTCTTGTTGCGTTTTATTGAAATGTTGCAACTCGTCGACAAATAACACAGTTTGTTGACGGCTGGTTGCCAGCCGAACGCGAGCCCGACTCAAAAGGTCTCGTAGCTCCTTGACGCCGGCAGCGGCTGCATTCAGCGTCGAAAACTCAGATTTGGTGTGGCGAGCGATGATTTCGGCCAGCGACGTCTTGCCCGTTCCTGGCGGCCCATAAAAGATAGCCGAATGGAACTGATCGGCTTCGAGCATTCGCCTGAGCAGCTTGCCTTCACCTAGGAAATGCGGTTGTCCGACAAACTCGTCTAAAGTTTGCGGTCGCATTCTCGCCGCCAGCGGAACCGCTTGCTGTAGGTTCTGTGCTTCTTGTTGGTCGAATAGGTGTGCCATGGCAGATATCAGGAGTCACGTATCAAGAACCACGAAGCCGACTCCTGGCAATAAGAAACCTCCGCCGAATGCCGTTGGGCAGCGTTTTGTTTCGACCCGCAATTACTAGGTGGGAACCTACTGGCCGGGTTGTGTGAGCCGACAAAGGATTACCCGGATTTACACGCGGCCGGTCACGTCAGGTTCCCTCGGGTTGAAACTTGTAGGGTCAACAAAAACTGCGCCCGAGTCGAACATGGCAGAGGTCTGTCAATTCCCGAAAGAACCAACTGTCTCAATACTAACTACTGGTTACGCTTCGGACAAGGCGGCAAGGAGTCTGGATATGGAAAATTGAAGTCGCCTAAAGATGAATTGACTTTCGATTCCAACGGAGTTGCCATTCCATCAAATCTTTTTAAACAATCAAGTTCTATGTGATCGTCAAAAATTACAATGCTTTTTCTTTTGTTCTAATTTGACAATTTGAATCTGTTTCGTTTGACAACTCAATGTAGCCTGTTATTGTATTTTCTACAGTCTACGTAATGGGAAATTGTTTCCAGGACCCGTTTTCCGAGAATTTTAAGTTTCTGCACGTTGTTGTAAGGAGGGCTGCGATGAGTCGAAGGTTCATAAGTTTGGCTGCTGTTGTCGCCGTCGTGTTCGCGTTTTCTGCGTTTAGTGAACAAAAGGCGGAAGCTGGTTTGTTGGAACTAGTATTCGGCAAAAAATCAGATTGTTGCAAACCGGCCAAGCAGAAATGTTGCAAACCGGCCAAGCAGAAATGTTGCAAACCGGCCAAGCAGAAATGTTGTAAACCGGCCAAGCAGAAATGTTGCAAACCGGCCAAACGGAAGTGTTGC
>CAUZSN010000208.1:0-4097 GCA_963582345.1 Planctomycetota bacterium | reverse complement strand
CAGGTGTTCTAGATGTTGCTCAGTGGCGGCGACCGGAATGATGCAGGCTTTCAATTCGCCAGCTTGCATACGTTGCCGGAATTCGCGGCGAGTGAATTTCGTCAGCAAGACAGCATGAGCATCCTGAGTTGACATTGTCGAATCTTCTGTGTCGGCGCACGGTATCATGCGACCGTCAAACGTACCTTCCTTGAAAGATTGGGTAGCTTGGCGACTCTGCTTCTGTACAAGACCACGTATCGCAGCAGTTACTGCCTGTGACTCCGAAAGCTCACGCTGACATGCCCAACTCCGTAACTGTTCGATTAATTCTGCGGGGATCGAGTAGCTTCGCACATCCGTTGCCCCCTCTGGATGCTGACATGGCCTGTCTGGACGTCGTGGGTTATTTGTCATTTAAATACGGTCAAAGGCAAATTCGATTTAGAGGGTGTCCTAGAATTCCCAATCAGGGAGGGTGAGCCTTTGTCGAGCTGCCTAAGTTGGTAAACTCCGGTTTAGTAGGAGCTTCGCCCTCTCAGTTTTCGTCAAGGAGATGAATTTGAGGACACGCTGTTTTCTTAATCTAAACGTCCAAACTGGTTGTTTGGGAATAATTGAATCCACACCTGAAAGTAAACGCAACCCAGTTTAAAAAATGGCGATCTTGAAAGATGGTGCCGAAGTCGAATGGGCCTCGCGGATGAGTTAGGAAGAACGACGTTCTCGACCTCATCTACTATTTGACAGTGGCACCCACCAGGCTACAATACTAGGTGTCTCCACTTATCCCTCCTGTGCTAATTACGGGCAATTCGAGTGGACATCTAAGATAGTCGTGTGCGTCAAGCGGTGGGGAGGGGATGTTCACGTGAGCGTTTGCTCAATTCTTTTTGCTCAATCCGCCAGACTTGATGTGCTGCCTACATCGATGTGACTCCCGATGGGATCTTGTATTTCAAAATGAATTTAATGACGGTTGGCTGCTTAATGCGCGACCGAGTTGCCCATCGTTAAACTGATGGCAACTTCTGTCAATGTCGCACGTTGAGGCTGTCTTGCTAAAAATATCTTTAGATTAGTTGAGAACAGCAGCCTGACTCGCAAGTGAGGGGCTCGACCGCACTTCCCCGTCGGGTTCGTGAATAATTTGGGCTAACAGATTGCAGCGGAACAACAGTGGGGTACGAATAATGTTCGGTATGCCTGGCTACTTTGAACTGATAGTAATCTGTCTGATCGTACTGTTATTGTTCGGAAAACGGTTACCAAGTGTCATGCGATCAGTCGGGAGGAGCATCGTTGAATTCAAAAAAGGCATCAAGGGGGTGGAAGACGATCGTGGGCAGCAAGATCACAGGACTGGATGATAAGTACGAGGGATAAATCATGGACAAGGTAATAGTCGGGTTCACCATTGGTGCTCCCGGTCCGTTAGAATTGATGATCATCTTGGGCATTGCCTTGCTGCTATTCGGCAAGCGGTTGCCGGAAGTAGCACGCAATCTTGGCAAAGGGATTATTGAATTCAAGAAGGGCGTCCGTGGCATTGAAGACGACGTCGAGAATGCGACGTACGCTTCGTCGGTGACGTCCCGGCCCGTTCCCAAAGACGAAGATGGCGATGAAGAGTTGACAGCGCCAAAGTTTGAGCCACCGAAGTTCGAACCGAGCGAAACGACTGAAAAGGAAGAACAGGTATGACGCTCGATATGTTCAGTGAATCGTTGGCGACTTGCAATCTGTGAGCGTTGTAGAGGCGGGTAGCACTGGTTGCTTCTGTGTGTTAAATGGCATTTGCCAATCAGAACTGCGACGTTAATTCGACGTTAACGATTCTCGCCGACGGCTTTGCCAGGTCGATGATTACGGGCTGGGGTGTTTGGACGTGAGCCAAGTTACCGGCGGCATCACGCGTCATCAGTCGCACGTACGACTTAGATGGAATACCGGGACCAACGGTCCACAAGAAGCTGCCGGTGTCCCGCTGCCAGTCGGTGATGGGCTCCCAAGGTCCGTTTCCATTTGTCGAATAAGATAGGGCAATCGGTTTTTTCGCTGGATTTTCGTCGCTTACAATCCAGCGGATCAAAATCTTATTGGGCGTAATCCCTTGACCCTGCTGCAACGGCAACAACTCAGCATGCGGCGGGACCTGATCGACTACGACAACGATCGACGGTTTTTCACCCGCCTGTGGTGGTTTGTCCGATAACCCCACCCCGCTGTGCGCGCGCAGAGCAAAGCCGTATACTCCATCGTCGGGAACTTGCACACGAAATGGACTCCGCCGATCAAGGTCGTCTCCGTACTTCCGCCATTTTTTTCCGCTGTTTTGTGTAATGAATAACTCGACCTGGCTTACACCCGATAGTCCCACATCGTCGATTCGGTAACCAATCTGAAAGTTTCCAGAGTTGACCACTCGATGGTGACTGACTGGGCGTTGAAAACGGTGGAAGTTGTTTTTTTGAAAAGGTTGATTCTTTGCGGTCTGACGATTCATGCCAGGCGCATCGGATACGAAACCGTTTCGTGAGACGGTTGAATTTTCGGAATGAGCCGAACTGGATGGATTTGGTAAACCGACGCCTGAACGGTTTGGCGCGAAGGTTGGCCGACTTGGTGGGATTTGTGTGTTGATTGCAACGTCAGGTAGAACTTGTCTATGTTCCGTTCGTCGACCGGTACTGTGGCCTGCAACCGGTTCATGAAAGTCGGGAATCGATGGTTCGGGAACCGCTTGATTGGCCGGCTCAATTGTCACCTGGAATTGGGTGTTGCTGATGTTGGCCGCCTTGTCGCTGATCGACCCACGTACTACGACAGTTCCCCCCTGTGGGACAGACCACGACGTTTGGCCGTTTGCCCGTGGATCGACGCCGACTTGCTGCCACTCGCTCGTGCCCAGTTGAATGTATTCCAATCTGAGCTTTGTTGGATCCAAGTAAGGGTCCGAGGCAAACCATGATAGCTGCACTGTCCCAGGTGTCATTTGACGCAGAGAAATTCGAAACTGCGGTGCCGTCGTATCGATGTTTACTTTCAAGCCAGCTTCAATCCGGCGAGAATCAGGATGAAATCTTCCTTCGTGGTCCACGGTTCTCACCGCAAACCAGTGTTCGCCGTCGTTCGTTGCTTGGAAGTCAAAACTGCCAACGTCGGGAGCGACTAGGGCAATGTGCTGCCAATTGACACCGCGGTCCAGAGACACATACAAGCGTATCTCTCTGGCACCTAGCTGCTGCATTTCTGCGGCATTGTAACGGTATGGAATGCGGAAGCGAGTCTTATTTGTATGTATTGGCGATGTCGGAATTGGCGAGGCCTGGCACACCGACACGCTCAGGACGATTGTGAATCCAAGTAGTCGTGAAATTGTGGAAGTCATTGTGACCCGATTTTCAACAGATGGGCACGGATCAGGAGTTTGATGAAACGATATAACTCGTCATTTGATAAGATCTTACATTTAGCTGATGCGTCAACTGCGCACAGTCGAGCTGTGATGTCCTGTTGGTCGGTATCGACAGCAGGGAAGTTAGGACTTGAAACGATCTAGCCAACCATTCGACGTTTACCGATTGAATCGGATATTTCACGATGGTCATCGCACAAGCCTATTGGGCAGAGCCGGTTGTGGATGGTGATGATGGGTATCCGATAACGGACGCCCATCAAGCGTCATGAAGCAAACGGGTCGTCGCTGGCTATGTCCGAATGGGAGCAAGAATCTGTGACAACGCCTCCAGTAACTGGTTAACATCGTTTTTTGTGTGAGCGCAGTTTAAGGTTACTCGCAGCCGCGATGTTCCGGCAGAGACAGTAGGAGGACGAATGGCGGCAACGAGAAAGCCTTGCTGTTCCAACATGTCGGCTGCGGTCAACGTAGCATCTGGATCACCAATAATAACAGGCACGATTGGCCCGACGGAGTTTGGTGCGACGAGGATATTTGATCGCGCCAGCTCAATACGCAATGTGTCAGCGAGCTCAAGCAGCTGTTGGCGTCGTTCCGGTTCGGCTTCTATGATATCCACAGCTGCACAAGCGGCCGCGCACACTGATGGTGGCAGTGCGGTCGAATACATTTGAGTGCGTGCACGCTGCCATAGCCA
>CAUZSN010000207.1:0-4245 GCA_963582345.1 Planctomycetota bacterium | reverse complement strand
CGTACAGCTTCAATAAAAACGGCTTGTTCGTCGATCCCTCGGCAAACGTGCTGCCGCCAGAAATCGTCACTGGTTTACGGGCTGGTGTGTATCCTCAGGGAATTCTTATCAACCAGCAGCAGGCACCAGGACAGCACTTGCGGACCAAAACCGTCGCCATCAAGTACGAACACAAGAACCGCGACGTACTGGCGGCATTACGAAAACTGACGGGGAAAGATTTTGGCTATGACCAGAGGACCTGGCGGCTGTGGTGGATGGCTAATAAAAACAGCGCCGAAAATGTCCCCGTGCTGAATTAGTGAGCAGGAACTCGATGCAGCAGGACATCAATTTATATCGTGGTTTGAGGCAGCATTTGGATAGCCTACGAAGTTCCGGTTTGACGCATGTTCCCGCCTCTACAGGTCAGCGCCGCTGTGAAAGACTTGCCGTGGTGGCCAAACAAGTTGCGGCTTGCACGCGCTGCCGGGAGCTTGTCGACAATCGAACGCAAACGGTTTTCGGAGTCGGTGATCCTGATGCACGCGTGATGTTCGTCGGCGAGGCGCCTGGAGCCGAAGAAGATCGGCACGGCGAACCGTTTGTCGGAGCCTCTGGTCAGTTGATGAATCAGATCATAGCAGCTTGTAAGATGAGACGCGAAGAGATTTTTATTTGCAACATTCTGAAATGTCGTCCGCCGGAAAATCGCAACCCAACGAGTAATGAAGCGGAAAACTGTCGTGAGTTTCTAGACGCACAAATCTCAATTGTCGATCCTGATTACATCGTCTGCTGGGGTTCCATCGCCGCGCAGAGGTTGTTGAACACCAAGATGCCGATTGGTCGGTTGCGCGGCAAATTCACATCGCACGGCCGCGCTAAAGTTCTATGCACGTATCATCCGTCGTATCTGCTGCGAACGCCTTCCGCCAAGAAACGAGTCTGGGAGGATATGAAACTGTTGATGGCAGACATGGGTGTCGCATTTGAGTAGCTCGGACGTCCTATTTGCAGAGCAATCGTGAGCGATTTAGTCTTAACGTCCAATTGCAGTGCGCTTGCATGACACGCCAACCGCTTCGCGGTAAGGATTGGCTACTTTGGCGCTGGGTCGGTCACGCTACTGGAGTCTGGCAGGATTGAGTGATTCAAGACACGCATGGTTGGCATTGCGTGCCAGAGTGCCAATTTTCCCGGTCTTCATTCCTAACTCGCCGCAAGGGAACAGTATGATTGCGCCGTTTTTCGCGTTCAGCCGAGTTCGCATCAGCTATGGCGATCCGATTGATCTATCCGCCTATTGGGACCATCTCAAGTCACACGAGATCTTGCAAGAAATCACAGACTTGTTGATGTCGTGTCTCTCGAAACTTGGTGTGCAGAATGCGACTCCTGCCGATAGCGTCAGGCAGAGCTTGACTATCGTGACTCACGTCACTTCCTTGAGTACTGACTCATCCACGTAGATTGGTACTGGAGGGTCATAGTGGACTGAAAGAGCAATTGCGTCACTGGGGCGGCTGTCCACTTCAATCAATTCACCGTTTTGACGAACGCGAATGACCGCAAAATAGGTGTGGTCTTCCAAATTATTGATCACGATGTCTTCGACATCTCCCCCTAATTTGTCGATTGCGTTTTTTAACAGATCGTGTGTCAGTGGCCGAGGCGGTATCTCGCCTTTCACGCGGCGATCGATGCTGGTTGCTTCGAATATTCCAATCAAAATCGGAAACATGCGATCGCTATCGACTTCACGCAAGTAAACGATTTGTTGGTCGTTGATCTCGCTAATGACGATGCGGAATAATTCCATTTGGATAAGCACGATTAGCCCCCGGTTAGCGATCACCGACGTTGCACCGAACAGACGAAAATTTCCGCCGTCACGAGTTCATTATAGGTCTATCGGAAAACTCCATTCAAGCTGCTTGGGTGCTGCAGACCTAGTCTAATCCTTGCTAAGTTGACTGGCAATTTTTTCTACGCTCTCTAATTGCTTTTGGAGCCCAGCCAGCGTCGCTCGCACGTTGTTCACAACTTCTTCGGGGGCTCGTTCGACGAAGCTTTTGTTTTCCAGCTTTTTCTTGTGACCGGCGATAAACCCTCGAAGTTTTTCGGCTTCTTTGCGTTGACGCGTCAATTCTTCTTCACGGTTGATGATGCCCTCCAGCGAGATGAAGCCGTCGGCATCGTCGAGCGAGAAACTGGCTGATTCGCTTGGACGCTGAACGTTGGTACCAGCCGCTTCAAGCGTAGTCTTGGCGAGGTTGTCGAACTGACCGGCGACGTCCTGTAGTTCGGCTGCCACATCAGATTCGCACTGGACGTACAATTTTAGCGTTGTCCCCGGAGAAATTCGATAAACAGCTCGGATGTTGCGCACGGCAACAATGATCGTCTGCAAGCGATCAAAGCGGACTTCCAGCGAACGGTCTTGCCATTCGGAGGGTGGATCAGGCCACGGGGCAATCATGACACTCGCGGCCGATTTCCGTGGTGCAATCAACCCACGTTCGGAAGCGACGTCATTGAGCCGCTGCCACAAGTCCTCTGTGATGTACGGCACGAAGGGCGACAGCAGTCGCAAAAGCATGTCCAAAACACCCACGAGCACTCGTTGTGAAGTCGACCGCAGCGATTCATCACGCAATCGCGGCTTGATCATTTCCACGTACCAGTCGCAAAATTCGTTCCAGGTAAAATCGCGTAGCGTCCGAGTCGCTGCGTCAAATTGGTACTTGGCCAACGACTCGGTCACGTCCGCTGCGACGCTTGATAAGCGACTGAATATCCAATGATCTTCCAGCATCAGATCAGTTCGATTAATCGGTGCGGCCGTGTAATTCTCGATATTCAATAGGGCAAATCGCGAAGCGTTCCACAACTTGTTGCAGAAGTTCCGCCCGTATTCAAAACGTTCGCTTACCATGCGAGCAACGGGTTCGCCTGGGTCGGGGTCAAATTGAGGAGTCGAAAACTGTGACGCTTGTTTGCATTGTGGGCATGGCATTCGCGGTTTTCCGGAGGCACCGCGTAGCGGTCCTTGCAGTGTTTCCGGTTTGACCAACTCCCCGTCATCGTCCAGGGCCTGCGAAATCAGAGTGCCGCAATGCGGACACTCATACTGCATTGGCAAACGGACGTCCTGCGTTTCGCCGGCGAAAGAGGTAATTGTGAACCGTACTGCATCGGCACCATATTTGTCGATCAAGTCTATGGGGTTGACGCCGTTCCCTTTTGTCTTCGACATTGTTTGGCCAAAACCGTCCAAGATTTTGGGATGGACGTGTACGTGACAGAATGGAACGTCACCCATGTTGTACAGTCCGGTCAACACCATGCGAGCCACCCATAATGTGATGATATCGCGGCTAGTGATCAGAACATTGCCGGGATAGAAATATTGCAGACTGTCAGTTTTTTTGGGCCAGCCCAGAGTCGAGTGCGGCCATAGGGCTGAACTGAACCAAGTATCCAGCACGTCTTCGTCCTGAATCAGCTTGTGGCTTGGTCCCAGAGCGTCTTCAGCCAAATTGGTTTCACTACAAATCAGCCATCCTCGGGTCTCGGCATCGAGACGGTATGCGACATCGTCTTGATCCTGGAACACCTGCTGAAGTTCTTCTTCCGTACACGTGGCGCAGTACCAGATGGGAATCCGATGTCCCCACCACAGTTGACGGCTGACGCACCAGTCCCGTTTTTCACCCAGCCAGTCTAGGTAGGTCTTCGCGTATCGGGCGGGAAAAAACTTGACGCGGCCATCGGTAACGGCATCCATTGCCGCCTGCGCCAACTCAGGCATCTTAACGAACCACTGATCCGACAAATACGGTTCGATCGGCGTCTTCGAGCGGTCGCTGTGGGCCAGATCAATCTTTCGTTCTTCGACATCCACGAAATATCCCATGGTCTGCATGTCCTCGACGACTTGTTTGCGAGCCTCGTAACAGTCCATGCCGGAATACTTACCGCCGTTTTTGTTGATCGTGCCGTCGGAGTTCAGGATGTTGATCATCGGCAGTCGATTTCGCAGGCCGCAGGCATAGTCATTCTGATCGTGGGCCGGCGTGACTTTGACAGCGCCGGTGCCCATGTCCTTTTTGGCCAGCAGAGCGTCGGCGATAATTGGAATGTCGCGGTCGAGTAACGGGATGCGCACATTCTTTCCGATCAGATGCTGATACCGCTCATCGCTTGGATGGACGCAAACAGCCGTATCACCTAGCATCGTTTCAGGGCGTGTTGTGGAAAATG
>CAUZSN010000206.1:0-4270 GCA_963582345.1 Planctomycetota bacterium | reverse complement strand
TTTGGCAAGTTGATCCAGCAGCTGATCCAAACTGTCCGGAGTCGTCAAGAACTGGTGATTCGTCCTTTCCGCAACCAACGGCCGCAAGCAATATCGACGTTAATAGTCTACAAGCAAGACTTACTCGTTTTATAGAACCGCGCCTTCGTAATGAGTCCATGCTGCAAACGTTTTGATCGACATGTTCTCGATCACGGTCATGCCGGCACAATCTTAGTGAAAGTCGATCATTCGTGCTGCGGCATTCCAATAGTCGGGTGGACTAGTTTCTTGAACATGGGTGGCGTAGCCATACGAGGTTGACATTTTCCTTGGCGATATCATGATCAACGTATACATCGCCGAATTGTGTTTGGTCAGAAACCTTTTGCGCACTTCGTCACATCCATTTGCAATCGACGAAGACGGCGGGATGGTCAGGATGCCTGCAACCTTAGACCACCAAGCGAGTTGTCTCGGAGACCATCGATGTGAACCACGGACACCGTAGTGATCTGACAGCCCTCGATAGTTCACGGTCCGCGGGTTTGTCACAACAGCGGTGGTACTGTAAACGGCCGCTTCGACAAATCGTCCTTGTCTGTGTTATCCCCTATGTGTGCTTCGCGGCCATGTTGAGTATGTTGCAGCGTTGGCTCATCTATTTTCCGACGCGCAAGCGCGAGGTCCGCGTCGAGGACGCTAGTCTACCGGCGGGGAAGGTCCACCACATTTCGGTAAGAACGGACGATGGTCTGGAACTTCATGGCTGGCATGTGTTGGCCGACGGGCACTTGGCGACAGACCAAGAGCAGTGTGACCGTGAATTGCAAAGGGGTCGGCTGTTGGTCTTGTTTTTCTCAGGAAACGCGGCCAACCGTATCTACCGAGTTGAAGAAATCCGGGTACTGACAGCCGCCGGAGCGGATGTCTTTATTTTCGATTATCGTGGGTATGCAGAGAACGCGGGGTCGCCGAGCGAGGCGAAGCTGGTTGCCGATGCGCGGGTGATCTGGAAGTATGCGACTGACGAACGGAATGTTGCGTCAGATCGGATCGTCTTGTTCGGCGAGTCACTGGGCGGTGGGGTGACAACGCGGCTCGCGGCCGAACGGTCCCAAATGGGAACTCCACCGGCTGGGGTGATTCTGCGATCGACATTCTCATCACTGGTCGATGTCGGAAAGTACCATTATCCGTGGTTGCCAGTTCGGATACTGCTTGTCGATCAATTTTTGTCGCTCGAACACATTCCGAAGGTCACGTGTCCGATCTTGCAGATTCATGGCGCCCGCGACACAATCGTCCCAATTTCGCTGGGCCACAAACTCTTTGAGTCGGCGCCAGAAACGTCAGCGAATGGACTTCAGAGGCGTTTCGTGAGATTAATCAATGCGAATCACAACGACGTTTTGCACGTTGCGAAAACTGAACTAAGTCGGGCTGTGAGCAAATTCTTGGCACAATTGCACGATTGGTAAGTGAACCCCCAGCTAGCATCCGAAAGATCGAGCCATGTAGGGCATGGTCGCAGCCCATGACTGTGATA
The DNA here is from genome assembly GCA_963582345.1 of Planctomycetota bacterium. Classification (GTDB taxonomy): domain Bacteria; phylum Planctomycetota; class Planctomycetia; order Planctomycetales; family Planctomycetaceae; genus CAUZSN01. The sequence goes on along the minus strand of CAUZSN010000206.1, from coordinate 2,742 downwards.
CAATGACGAAATGTTTTTCCGTCAGTTGAAAAGTGATGCAGTATAGAGGCGATCAAGGAGGCGTTACGTGGACCTGCATCCGCGATACGAGATGCTGGAGAAGATTGGGGCCGGCAGCTTTGCCACAGTCTATCGTGCGCACGACGATGAATTGCGGCGTGAAGTTGCCATAAAGCAAATCCACGAACACTATCTCGACGAAACGGAACAGTTAGACCGCTACTGGCGTGAGGCTCAACTACTGGCTTCCTTGCACCATCCGAACATTGTCACAATTTTCGACATCGATCGGGAACGCGGCTGGCTGATCATGGAATTGATGCAGGCCAATTTAGGCCAACGCATGGCTGGCCGACCCATGGACTTGAAGTCGCTGCGCACGGCAGTCGCTCAAGTTTTGCGGGCCTTGAAGTACCTGCACGCTCGCGGAATTGTTCACGGCGACATCAAGCCGTCGAACATGATGATTGACGCCCGACGGCGGATTAAATTGGGCGACTTCGGACTGGCTAGACGAGTCAGCGACAAAGACGGTAGCCTGCTAAAGGGAACGACCAAATATATGGCGCCAGAAGTCGTTTCGAATGAATTTGGTGAAGTCGGTCCAATCAGCGACTGCTATTCACTCGGCTTTTCCGCGTATGAGTTGATGTGTGGGTCGAATTTTGAAAGTCTATTTCCCGGCTTGGACGCATTTGGCCGCGACAAACAGATCGCCTGGATGATGTGGCATGGGGCCGCCGATCGCAAACTGCCGGAGATTCATCGCGTCCTGGAAGGCGTTCCGGACGATCTAGCGCACGTCGTCCAAATGCTAACCCAGAAAAAGCAATCCGACAGATATCATTCTGTGGACGAAGCGTTGTCGGACTTGAACGCTGACGTCAAGATCGTCAAGGCGGTCGATATCGGTGATGAAGAGTCCGAAGACTCGAATATCGATGCCGACGCGCGAAAACGCAGATTGCTGGTGATCGGAGCCTTTTCGGTCAGTTTGATTCTAAGTCTAATCATGCTGATCTTTTTCGACGGTAGTGGCGAACCCGAAAATCAACCGGCGACGAGAGAAGTGGAGCCAACGACGGGAATCGTAGGCGAGGTGCTGTTGAAAGAAAGGGTGCTAATTATCGATCAGGGACACGAACTGGGCCAGAAAGAAATCGATTTGGGTAACAGTCCGTTAATTTGGTTAAACGAAAAAACGAAGATCCTGGCCCGTAATCTACAAGCTGGTGACCGTGTGACGATCCGGAAAAGTCAGGGTGAAGGTGGACGGCCTCGAGTCGAGGTGTTCGCATTGCGTCCCGACGTTAGCCGTGGCTCAGTAAAGAGTTTGCAACCACAGATTGATAACTTAACAGTCGCAATTGAAGAAGGATCAGATCGCGGTGAATTGCCACTAACTGTTTCCGATGAAACAAGAATTTCGGTGAATGGGCAACCGGCGCGACTAGCCGAATTGAAAGTCGATGACCTCGTAACCGTTCGCCATGTGCCAAACAGTGGAACCTTCAGTGGTCGTGTGGCAACAGCGATCGAGGCGTTGCAGAAAAAGAAATTGCAGGGAATCGTCCGTGATGTGAACAGCGAACACTTGACTATTGGAGTGCGCAAGGGAGCGGACGAAGTTCTGAGTGTGCTGCCGTTCGCGCAAACGTGTAACGTTACGGTCAATGCAAAACAGGTGATGGACGAGCGGCTGCTAAAACCAATCGACTTGAGGCCGGGCGATCGGGTTACCGTGTTCCATCACGCCGAGATTTTCGACGTAGGTGCCATCCGTCAGTTGTACTATGTCGGTAGCGTGCAAGAGATGCGTGATTCGTCGAAAACGTTCGTTGTCGGTACGGCCGGAAACGAACGGAAAGTCTTCATTTTTTCCCAGTCATGCCAGATTGCCATCAACGGGACACCGGCGGAATTCAGCGCCCTGCGACGCGGAGATCACGTCGAATTGATGTACGAGAGGTCCGAGCGGGGCAACGAATTGTCAGATATTCTGGCGACTCGACCAGTTAACAAAAGTCGCCTGACGATTATCATCGGTAATCAGAATTACGACGACAACAATCTGACCCCCTTGCCGTATACTCTTGACGATGCTCAACTGGTGTACGACACGTTGATCGGTCGCTATGGATGTTCCCCTGATCAAACATTGTTCTTGAAAGACGCAACGCGGGTCCGTTTGGAACAGGCAATCCCGACGTGGCTGCAGAAAGCGGCATCGAACAGTCAAGTCATCGTCTATTTCGTCGGACATGCCTACCTAGATTCCAAACAGGGAGCGTTCTTGGCGGCGAAAGACTTCTCGTTGAATCGGATGGTTGAATCGGGAATCTCGCTCGGTTGGCTACGCGACCAATTGGAAAGATGCGTTGCTGAGGAAAAACTACTCCTTTTGGATTGCTGCCATGCCGGCGAAGGCCAGGATTTGAAGAAGCAGCCCGCTACAGCTGAACTGATCAAATCGTTGAAGCTGTCCAAAGAGCCGGCCATCTTTACTTCTACAACGGCCATTGCCAGTTGCCAATTTCGACAACGTGGCTTGACTCTAGTTGACGAACAGCATGGAGCGTTCGCATATTACCTGGCAGAAGGTTTTTCCGGTCAAGGTGATAAGAACCAAGACGTACACCTAGAACCGACCGAGTTATTCGACTTCTTGAACACCGCTATGGTCAAAGTGACGGTTGAGGAAAAACGGCAATTACCTGCGATCTTCATCCCCGACACCACGCC
>CAUZSN010000205.1:0-4320 GCA_963582345.1 Planctomycetota bacterium | reverse complement strand
TCTCTCCGAAGAGAATCAGTCTGGAAAGGCTCTCGTCCTTTATGCTTCTGATGAACCTTTCGATGTGCGGATTCAAATCCGGCGACCGTGGAGGCCTCAAGATGCCCAACGATAGAGGGTGGAAGTATGTGGATGTTTCTCCCCTCGTCGGCGTGGGAGTAGCTTTGAGGCTTGGGAAAAGGTGAGGATTTCCTCTTTTTCAAAATCAATCATCGAGCTTCCTTTGCGACTAATTCACTGCGAGTATTCGCAAGATATCGCAAAGGAGTCTGTCAGAACAAATGACAACAGATGACAACAGATGACAATTTCTCAACTTCCCAGATTGAGTCGCGTTCCTTTCCCTTTTCCCGTTTGGATGTATTCTCTTAAAAACGGTACCTGCTCGACTAGTTCTTTGAGTTCTCGACTGATGTTCGAGCCTGCACACGCCGGCAATTGGCGAAAACCCTCTGCGGTGACCCACCACCGCCCCTCAATTGCCGCATCAACAAGGGCTTGGGCCATTTGTGCATGGCGTGGTTTCACATCGAATGTTTGGCCGTCGACGCTGATGGTGTTTTGAAGGATATCTGCGCTTATCGGTAACCAGGGACCATCGCCGTAGCGTTGATGAGCCCACGCCAGACTGTGCCCGAGCATTCGAATAACGCTTTCGATTGGCTTCAGCGCCGGAAATGGTGTCGACGGTCCTCTAAGGATGTTGAGCTTTTCAACGATCTCGATGCCTCCAAGTTCTATCAACGAGACCGCGAGTAACTCTCGAACCTCACCGGCGTTTGGCGTCGCGTACAAGCCCATTTGTCGCTCTTCCGCGAGGACACTCAGCCATTCATTGCATTGACGGATGAATTGCTCGAAGTCATCTGGCGTTTTGTCATCGTGCTGCTGATTCATGATCAGGCCCTTAAAACTCAACGGGTGTCTAGCAGTCTGGTTAGATCGATAGGTGTGAAGTCTCAACCAACTTCTCTCATGATTGTCCTCGCCAATTCGTAGTCTCGCTCTGCATATATTTGTGTCACATCCGCTGACGCGTGCCCCAGGATCACTTGGCTTGCCTCCAGCCCGTATCGCTTGCGTACTTCGGTGGCGACGGAATGACGCAATTGGTTTGGCGACCATTTGTGATCGTTGATCCATGTCATTCGCTCCTGTCTTGAGAGACCGTCAGGTGCAGGGAAGGCTCGTTCACACGCACGATGAATGGCTTTTCGGTAGCTGTCCTTTGTGTAGTGTGTACCGGGCGACAATTTCCGATTCCGATTAGGACGACGATTGGCCTGTGATGGATTTAGCGGCGTTGTCCGAAGCTCGCGTCGCGTCGCGTTCCGTTTTCGCTCGCTTTCAGCTGGAGAGAAACAATAAGAAGTGCTATCACGTAGCAAGTACGGACGCAGTACGCGTTGTGCCCTGGGACCGATGAAAATGATCCTATCCAGTCCAAGGTGATCCGTCTTGTGAGACTCTGGCCGGTACGCCCACACGTCCCCGGCGGTGTCTACATCGCGGGGCCGAATGACACGAACTTCACCGGGTCGGCAACCAGTAAACTGTTGAACCCGAACCATGTCAGCCACCACCGGAGGGAGGTGAGGTAACGTGGCATTTACGGTCACCTCGGCTACCGGTTTTACCGGACTCAACTCTCGTGCATCCGACCGACCTTTTCGCAACCCTGGGACCGTGGTTAAAGCTTGATAGACCTGGACTGGAACTAGCTCTTTGGATACTCCCCATTTGAACATCCGCCTAATTCGGTCGATGTTGTCGTTAATGTACCGGCGGCTGAGGTTGGCACCGATCATGTGTTGTTGGAGTGTTTCCAGGCATCGTGGGCCGAAATCACTGACTAGCTTGCGTCCATACATTTGGCGAATCATGCGGAGCGCGACCTTTATGCCCGGGATTTGTCCACTAGGCTTCTCGTCCTTGACATAGTATCCCTGTGCGAACTTCCAGAATTCACAAACAAGCTCAGTGATAGTGATGTCAGTCGGTTGGCCGGCGGATCGGAGTTTGCGACCGTTGTCCAACCATTCCTGAATGAGGCGGTCGTATTCGAATCTGCTGACCGCAGAATTCCAGGGACCGAGATAGTGGTCTTTGCCGTTCAGCGTGACAACTGCTCGACCGGATGATTTGTGGTGGCGATACGCTGGGATACGTGTTCTAGACATGGCACGGGTCCTTTCAAGCACGAATCCGGTAATTACCGGATTTGACGTGTTTTCAGGCCGCACCGTCGCACGTCGACGGGTACACGTAACTGACGTATTCGGCGGGAATTACATTAAGTCGGGGCGACCCGCTATTTACAGAACAGAAGATCGCCTTCACGGCAGCTGACGTAAGAGCAGCGTGACGGGATATAATACGACACACGGCTAGGGTAGCTCCCGAACCCCGCAAGTCTTGAGCGGTTGCCGTGTTTTTGTTTCAAGGTGTCACCGATCAAGGCTGGTGATTAAATGGACGAATTTAGGAAGATTGTCGCCGATATAATATCGACTCGACTCACCCCATCGACCTCGTGGCAGTTACCGATTGTGGAACTCCATTGTGCTTTCGGTGCACTTTGCAACAGCCTCAGCAGCCCGCCGAACGACGAGTGTTTGCGTTTGCTGCTAGAACTCGGCGAGATGTTGCGCAAGGCGTATTGGGACTTCCGACTGCCGTATCTGGTGGGTCACGATCCCGACGACGCGTACGATTACGAGTATGCCGTGATTTTGCTTCAGGAAGCGAGCAAACTGAATGCGGACACGGTAAAGCTGACATCCGCGCTTAGCCTTATTTCCACGACGCCCGAACTCGCCAAATTGCGAGAACGAATTTACGAGATCGAAAGGCAACTTGCCGCTGAAAAATTGGAAGAGTTACCGCCCTGGTCACCGCCCATGAAACGCGCGGACTTTGAGCTGGTGATTAAGCCATTGAAAAGTGAAAGGGCCTTCCGCACGGCGATGGACGAAGGGAATTGGGAATCCGATCCGCCTTGGAAGGAAAAACGCAGGGCAGAGCGTCGTTATCGGAGTAAAGACGCCGACGAACAACGCCGCATTCTTAAAATGATTCGCGAATTTCAATTGCGACCGGACAGTTAGTGTCATGAGAAGACGTATCTGTTCAACTCACTAGCGCTTCTGGGCGCGTCCTGCTGATTTCAGCAACGCGTTGGGCGCTATCTTGCGATTTCGTAGATCTATTGGGCGCTTTTTGGCAGACAGCCGAATGTTCTGGGCGCGATTGGGCACGTCCTGCCCTTCAAATGACAATTCCTTTCTCCCGCACGACGCGCCTATAGGATGTTTTGGGCAACGGATGGGAGATTCTAGGTGCAAAACGTAGAAGTCGAATTCTTAGTCATCGGTGATGTTTCCGACGCCGTGATTGAGGCGTTGGCGGACTTGTTGATTGATTCGGCGGACGACGAATCCTCCCCAAACGAGGTTTAACAGGTTCAGGTGCGACAAATGACTAGGTCACTTTTATCGTCTGATGAGGTTGCTCAATTGTTCAGTGTTACTCCGGAGACCATCCGACGCTAGGAGCGTCGCGGAGAATTCCCACTTGGGATTCGTTTCGGGCGCCGCTGTGTTCGCTGGCGAGCGGAGGTAATTCAGGACTTTGTGCACGAATGCCAACGCACTGTCATGCCACCAGCCGACCAATCGTCATCAGAGGGTTAACGACACGTAAACTAACCTGGAATTCAGAATTGGAGTCAATATGTGCGACCAACTCAAACTGTTTTGCTTTGGCTGCGGCCAAAAGCAGCTGGCCGGCGCTGTCGACCGGCATTTTTCCAAACGGGCACTGCGTAGCCTCGTGCGATTCAGTAATCGCCGCATCAACATTTTGAAGATCCTGTAGACACGAAATAAGCCCTGACAAGCTGGCGATCCTTGGCGGTGAGCAAGCGGGCAGAACGACGAAAGGACACACAATGGAGTTTAACAACGAAACCATCCGAATCCACCCAGCGGCGGACATTTTTCCGCAAATGTCCGATTCCGAGTTCCAATCTCTGAAGGACGACATCGCCGAGAACGGCCAGCTTGAAAAAGTAGTGCTCTACAAAGGGCAATTGCTCGATGGCCGTCATCGATACCGAGCGTGCACTAACCTGGAGATCGAAGTTGACTGGAGAGAGATTGAAGGTGACATCGACCCGTATCAGTACGTTCTCTCGGCCAATTTGCATCGTCGCCACCTGACTCCATCGCAGGCTTCGATGTATGCCGCCCGAGCCAAGGAGTTGTTTTCTGAGGCGGCCAAAGAGCGTCAATCGGAGAACGCTCGTCGCAATAACTCAAA
>CAUZSN010000204.1:0-4324 GCA_963582345.1 Planctomycetota bacterium | reverse complement strand
CAAAGGTTGTGGTGCTGGCTCATGCCAGTTTTCATGATGAAAGAAACACGCTTGAGTGGCAGTACCGTAAAGCAGCCTATGAGTACGCTGCCATCGGAGAAAGGAACAAGCCGTTCGCACGATTGGGTCGTGACGGCACTCTCAAAATTGAATACGACACCGGCGCTGGATGGATATTCAACTTAATGAAAATTAGTGCGGTCGCAAATCTGCTGGCCGAGAAATTGAATTCCTCGTATGATAGGTTTTACTTGCAGAGTGAACGCGTAAGTGATGCACTCATTGCTATGTTCTCCGAGGAATGCGTAAGTCGCGACATTATGTTCGTCCTCGCCGGCATCTCCAACGACTTGCGAACAAATCAGGTCTTGTGGAGTCGAAGTGACAACATGCCCACAGTCGACATAAGCGTTGATTTGCAGCGACCTGGATTTTTTGTTCCCCGGGACGGCCACCCAAATGTTCGAGCCAATTCGGTGTCAACAGCTAAGCTTGTAGAGTTTCTTAAGTCGCGTGTCCTGGATGACTAGAGTCCCTAGCAGGCAAATCAAGTCGGCCTTTTGTGAATGTGTTGTAGTCTGCACGTCCTCCTGCCTGGTCTGTGAACGGTTACACCAGCAATTTGCGATTAGTAACCGAAACAATTTATCACTCCGGAAGGCCGGGAGCGATTGGTGTCGGATTCTTTAAATCCAGAAATCGCCAAGCATGTCGACGTCACTGTCGTAGTACTTAGCACCAAACACACAACCTTAATGAAGACGTTCTTGAAGACTTAAAAGGAGTAATCCTTGACGTTGAACGAACCGCGGACACACCTTTGGTTGTAATTGACCTATCGCAAATCATTTTTTTCGGGTCAGCATTCCTTGCGGTTTTGTTTCGGGGTTGGAACCGCGTTGGTGGTAGATTCGTGATTAACGGTTTGACGCCCGGCTGCGCCGATATCCTGGCCGTGACCCACTTGAACAAATTGTGGGACGCGTATCAATCGCAAGATGAAACGGTTAATGCGTTTTCGATAGGTTAAACTACGGAAAGATGAAAAACAGACTAGTCCAGACCACAGCTTCGCGGATTGCGGCTTCCGTATTCCACGGGATTTGATAATACTTGTGCGGAGCACACTCGCCTGGTCGATACCAGCCCAACGAGTATATCTTCTTGCGGATCGGATCGATCGTCATCTGATAGGGTAAACCGAGAAGTTGGACGCTAAACTTGCGGGCTGAAACGAAGGGCTGCAAGACCGGGTGATGAGTGTGACCGTATCGTTCGAGCCCGACATCTTCGAAGTAAAGCGGGTTGTGGTATAAATCCGGTGCTTCCCACTGAAAAAGGCTTTCGCCGATGACTCGACCTTCGTAGGCTTTGTCACCCAATATCATTTCTTCCGGGCATTCGGGTGTTGTGCCTGTTGTATATTTCTTGCAGTGCCCGCTTGCGGAACGTGGACACAGGTTCACGCATGAATCTTTTTTCCAAAAGTCCTCGTCCGGCTCGTAGTCAAAATAGGGAAGAATGTTCGTCACTTTTTTCAGCATTTTGGGATCTCGAACGGGATCGGAGTATTGGTGTTTTCCATCCTGCTTTGTCTTCTCCTCAAGCGTTGCGATGTGCGGAATTGGATAGAAGTCCGGAATCGAATCTTCAAAGCCGCCGGCTTCTTCGGAAATGGGCGGTCGTTTTGTCCGAGCCGGTAATGGCAATGTGTCAGAGCCACTGTCGACTCCGATTTCACCCGATATCGACTGGTCAGTAGACCGTTCGTTCAATCGCGATTCCTTCCACGTCTTCTTCAACTCCAGCCAACGGCTCGCCGGAGAACGCATTTTCAGTCGACGCAAGGGTGAATCGCTGTCTTGGTCGCCAATCCGAACAGGCTTGTGGAATACGAGCTTCGAATCAGCATACAGCTGGGGCAAGTCGCTCCCTAGCAAAAGGGTCGCAGTCAAGATCAGAAGTAGCAGGATGCTAGTGCCGAATTTCGAATGGAGCGTGTTCGGCCGTGTAATTCGGGGCTTCTTGAGTAATGGAAATATCATGAGGATGGTTCTCCCTAACCGATGCAGTGGAGACTTGAATGAATCGTGCCGCCGTGCGTAGTTCGGAAATGTTCTGCGTTCCCAAATAACCCATTCCGGCGCGGAGACCTCCGATCAACTGGTACAGAAAATCGTGCAAGTGCCCTTTATATGGGACGCGTCCTTCGACTCCCTCGGGGACAAGTTTACTTGTGGTCTCTTTACCGTCCTCTTTGGATGTTTTTTGCTGATAACGATTGCTGCTGCCCTGGACCATGGCTCCTAGTGATCCCATACCTCGGTATTGTTTGAACGTTCGTCCCTGAAACAAAATCGTTTCGCCGGGACTTTCGCTCAGTCCGGCCAACTGGCCGCCAATCATGACGGTATGGGCCCCTACGGCTAGGGCCTTGGTCAGGTCTCCGCTGTATCGAATTCCACCGTCGGCAATGATCGCAACGTCATTGTCGGCAACCGCCCGGGCCGCGTTGGCGATCGCCGACAGTTGCGGCACACCGACGCCGGAAATAATTCGAGTTGTACAAATTGAACCGGGACCGATTCCGACTTTAATGGCGTCCGCCCCAGCTCGAATCAAGTCCTTGGCGCCGTCAGTGGTGGCGACGTTTCCGGCAATGACGTCAATGTCCCATCGCCGTTTCAACTCCCTAACCGTCTCGATTACATTCTTCGAGTGCCCGTGAGCACTGTCGACGACCACAACGTCGACACCCTTTTCCAGCAAGCACTCAACTCGTTCAAAGTCGTGAACTCCGACCGCCGCTCCGACCCGTAGGCGTCCACGCGAATCCTTCGACGCCAGTGGGAACCGTAAATTCTTATCAATGTCCTTTATCGTAATTAATCCCTTCAATTGATATTTTTCGTCAATAAGCAGCAATTTCTCCACTTTGTTTTCAAGCAATATACGTTGAGCGTCTTCCAAACTAGTGTTTTCGCTGGCAGTAACCAGATTGCCCTTAGTCATGACCTGTTCGATACGCATCTCTTTCGATTCGAGGAACCGCAGGTCACGACGCGTTAAAATTCCCTTAAGCTTCCCATTTTCCGTAATCGGCACACCTCCAATGTTTCGTTCGTCCATAATCTTCATGGCTTTGCCGACCATGGCGTCCGGCGGTAACGTCACCGGATCCACAATGACGCCATGTTCGCTGCGTTTGACCGAATCGACTTCGATGGCCTGCCGCTCGATCGACATATTCTTGTGGATAATGCCGATGCCGCCCTCTTGCGCCAGCGAGATGGCCATATCACTTTCGGTTACCGTATCCATGGGGCTACTGACAACCGGAACGTTCAACGGAATATTCCGCGTCAGCTTCGAGCTAATGTCCACATGAGTCGGCATCACTTCACTATACGCCGGCTCCAGTAGCACGTCGTCATAGGTCAAACCACGATAGACGATTCGTTCTTCCATCGGTCCAATTCCTCGTGAACAACTCTAGTGGAATATTGTGTCTCTTCTGTTCGACATTTAAGGCAAAACGGTCTTGACCGCCGCCTTCTCCGAAATTACATTTCGCACGCGATTGGCCAAATCGACGAGCGTCGTAACAGCCAATTGTTCGGCTCGCACGCCCTCTTGCAAATGCAAATCTTGAAAAATCTTATCGACTTCCAGTTTGGTCAAATCTTTCCGATAAAGGCCCACTAGTACCCGTCTTAAGAACTTCCGCCGTTGCTGAAAAGCTCGCCGCAGAAAATCCTGGAAGAATATTCGATCGTCAATCGATTCTCGACATTCGGGATCGGGCAGCAAACGCACGATCGCCGAATTGACGTTGGGACGCGGCCAGAACACTTGCGGCGGAAGTCTTTTTAGGATGTTCACGTGAGACTGCGATTGCAGCCACGCCGAAAGCGATCCGAAGCACGAACGCCCTGGTTTTGTCGTCATCCGAAGCGCCAATTCTAGCTGAATCGTCACCACCATTCGTTCCCAGGGTAAGTCAGTGGCTACCAAGTTCGAAACCACGGGTGTCGCGATACTATACGGCAGGTTTGAAACTAACTTCAGTCGCCGGCTAGGATGTTCTTCCAGCTTCTGCTGAATCAGGTCGAGCACGTGGGGTGCAAAGTTGTTCTTATTCTTGAGCACATCGCAGTTCAGCAGCGTCACATTTCCGAGCGTTTTGATGGCGTCGTGGGCCAACTGGTAGACTCTCTTGTCAACTTCGCACGAAATAATTGCAGCCGCCTGCTGCGCCATCATCACCGTCATGCCTCCAGTGCCGGATCCGACTTCGAGGACAACGTCGCGTGAATTGAGGTCC
>CAUZSN010000203.1:0-4378 GCA_963582345.1 Planctomycetota bacterium | reverse complement strand
CTTGACAAACGGGGAAGCCGCAGCTTGGTGCTATCACATGATGTAGCGGATTTGCCATCGAAGGCTTGCGTTCTCATGGCGCTCCAGCTGTATCAAGAAAGGTTGGTTAAAACGTGCAGGCTGAAGGCCGTTCCTGTCGGAATCCTCCGGTCGAGCTTGAATTCGCTAAAACCTATGAGTTCCGCTGGCGCGCACGGAGTCCGCGAATACGGTGGTTAAATCGGAGTCCCACGAAACGAATGAGAAAATGACACTATTCCGCGATTCTCAGTCGTCCTCCGAGTTTACCAAGGGACGGCAGTTTCAGGACACCGTCCGATGACAAAACCTTATCTGTCGGCGGGGGGAACGCGGCTAACCGAAATCTGCAAAATAATGCTGGTTTCCGGTGGAAATCTGAAGGGCGTCCAAGATACACTTATTGCGTGAAGTGGGCCGTTGGGCAACGCCGGGCGACCACGATCTCTTGCAATTTGGCTGGTCGATGATGAGAAAGGTGACGGGATGAATCCCGCTCTCATGGTGGAGATGGAAACGAACGAAGGGGCCGACGTCGATGCGATTGAGGAGATCCGTCTGCGGACTTGGGCTCGAAAAAATTACGCGCCTCCGACGGACCGCGAAGAGAACTGGCACCCGATCATCCTCGATGAAATGGGCCGCAAGGATCAGGACGCCCAATAATCCCCCTTTCCGCTCCCGTAGCCTGCCCGCCCGTCGTTGAGCGGTTACTGTTAACGAGATACTAGAACGCCCGAGTCAAGGTGGCTTGGGCGTTGTTATATGTTTGTTTGACTGCCGCCGCCGCATTATCTCGCAGGACCGCTTTTCCAGAGGATCAATCGATGCTCACTTTAAGCTACACGGCAAGCGAACTCTTGGACCAGTGGCTTTCATCAGTTGACGAGGCTCCCGAAGATGCCGTGATTCGATTGGTTGCCAAGGACGACCAAATTGGACTCGTAATCGACACGATCCAACCGGGCGATACGACGTTCGCTCATGCTGAAAAAACCGTACTTGCCATCGACGAGCAGGTTTCGATATTACTCGCAAACAAGAAACTGAATGTTGAAGTCACCGGCGAAGAACCTGAACTGACTTTGATGGAACAACAACCGGAGTGAATTGAATGACTGAAGAACAGCCTACGGGCGGCGAGCGCGGACGGGCGATTACGCCAATGTATCCGTCCGGAAAAGTCTTGATTGACGATGTTGAATACAACGCACGTTGCAAATCAGGCTGCGCCAATTCCGGTGACGAAGTGATCGTCGTCGGCCTTGATTCGTTTGGTTTGATCGTTGGCAAGCCTGAGCCGCAGGAGTCTTGAAGTTCCTCATGGAAGCAAACCAAGATATTTTGAATGCCTTTCGGAAATTGTCGGCAAGTCAGCAGTCGAAACTCCAGCGTGTGGTTGAGGAATACAAGGCGGCTTGTGAACTGTCGCAAGGGCCAAATCCCGGCCGGCCTAAGCATTGGATGACTCGAGCCTGGGACCTGGAAGATTCTCTGAAAAAGAGGTTGACGATAGTCTGATACGAGTTTGCTCGTGCGCCCACGGGCCATCAGTTTGTGGTGCCGTGACGCCAGGCCGGCCATGGTACGAACGCCCGCGTCGAAACGCGATCCGGAAGTTTGCGTCGTGGATGTCGCCCTACTACTGGAGCACATCGGACCTGTCGGGTGGAACAGCGTTACCCAGCATCCCCACGGGCAGGTTTGAGGGAATCAGTTGTTTTCGTTTTCTTGGAGTCTCTTGCGGACGTTATCGGCCTCTGCTCTACACAGGCGCACGCCTTCGCTGAAGTCGTATTTGGCCAATACCTCCGCCGTCTTTTTGAGTTGTTTAATCAAAGCTTGGGTCGGCTTTGCCGAAACTGCGTTCTTACACAACTTCATGGCGAATCTGAGAAGGTCACGATCTTCATCTGAGCAGTCTACCCATTCTGCGTTGTCCATCCCGGCCGATACGAGCACCTGGCATTGCCCATAGTGTACCCGAGTGGGAAACGGGTTCGACAGATTTTCGCTCATCATACTTCCGCAGACGAATTCAGTGGACGACGGTCAGGCAAGCCAGCCAGCAACCACGGATCATTTGTTGACAGGTTTAAGAAACACCGCAAGATTACCAGACATGAATGTCTCGACATCAAAGATCTTCGCAATCGCGTCGCACTTCTCTTGAAGCGTCCTATAGGTTGTCTCGTCATCACTCGGCAGACGGTACAGCTTGGTGATCACTTCAGCAGCAACCTCAGCGCTGATGTGTTGAGACAACGTCTGTCGAATCGCGTTCTCGATCATAGAGTTGTCGTCCAAGTCATCTGCATCAAATTCGACGGCTGCCATGCGAAATCTCCTTCAAACGAGGGACAGAAGTGAAGACGACAGCCGTAGTATCCAGCATCCCCACGGGAGGCACAAGTGAATTCCGGCTGATGACGAAACCTTGACAAACGGGGAAGCCGCAGCTTGGTGCTATCACATGATGTAGCGGATCTGCCATCGAAGGCTTGCGTTCTCATGGCGCTCCTGCTGTATCAAGAAAGGTTCGTTTGAGTTGACTGTCCGCGACTCGACGAGTTTCGCGGACAGAATTCGGCTCAATCGTGTTCGACATGCCTCACACGAGTGTTGAAGGTGACCGAATTCGGCAGCATCTGGCCGAATTGGCGCGCAATCGAAAACGGTCGTGTTTCGGCTTGTCTTGCCTGACGTCTTTCTGACGCACGTCAAGAAGGCGTGTTCACCGTGTGATCAGTTCACGCTGATCAATTCAACGATGAAATGCAGTGTCGCGTTCGGTGGAACATCAGAACCGGCACCGCGTGTTCCGTAGCCCAATTCAGCTGGAATCGTTAGTTCAATCATTCCGCCGACACCGACAAGTTGCATCCCTTCGGTCCAGCCTGGAATGACACGCCCCAACGGGAACGAAATCGGCTCACCCTGCTCGTAGGAACTGTCGAATTCAGTATAGTCATCAAGCCAGCCCCGGTAGTTGACGGTGACCGAGTCGTTGGCGGTTGCTGTTGCGCCGTCTGTTTTTCGCAGAATACGATACTTGAGTCCCGAATCGGTTTCGATGAATTCTTCCGGAGCATCATCATCAACGGCGCCCATGCTACTCATGATTCGTTCCTTGTCGTTGGAGCCAGGTTCTCAACAAATGTATTGTGGTCTGAGACAACGCTCACACCCACTCGTAACCTCTAACCAAATAGAGGGTCAGGCGAGTAGGAATCGCTCTCGTAGCATCGAGGTGAACGAGAGAAGCAAGGCCCCCGTTATCAAGATCATAGTTTTACGGTGACTCAAACAGTTTTTCAACGAACACATTGGGCTGACGACAAGTTCGAGGAGCCCATTTCTATGATCATCAATGTCGGCTAGAGTGTCCCGTCGAGACCTCGTTGGTAGTACTTGTGGGTGATGTCGTCCTGGTGCTCCAGTAGCCAGTCGATGGAAGGTTCGTTGTGCATGGCTTTGTGGATGGCCTGTGCCGTCGCTTTGCGATGAATTTCAAAAAGAGCCTTGTGGTCAAGGTTCTCGTCGGTTGCGGCGCCGGGGTTCAGCCAAACCGAGCAGACGATGCCTAGTTCGTTGGCTTTTTCCTTGGGAATGTCACCCGCTCGGACTGCGTCGAGTACTCCGTTGGCGATCGCCGCTTGTACAGTCCCCATTAAGATGTTCGTGTAGGCGGTGCTCTTCACTGTCACCTTGCTGACCATCAGAGTCACCGGCCGCACCTGAATATCGGTGTCCAAGATTGCAAAGACCTTCGAGTGGCCAGCCGATTGGCCACCCGTCAAAGTGGCAATCGCCGTGCCGACCGGCCCGTCCAAATCGCCAATGACAACTTCCGGCTCCGCAGCTGTAAACGGTGGTCCGCCAGCGACAAGAGACTCTCCAGTACGCATCACAATTCGATCGCTCATTGGGGGCCTGTTGAGTTGCAGGTGAAGTTGACTCAGTTCGATGAGCCAACAGCGTACTCGCCACCACCGACTATGTCCATCTCCTACGTGTTTCCGTGTCTTTAACCAAATCGAAAAAGAAAAGCCAATCTTCACTTGAACAACCATGGACTTCATAGTCGTATGTGTTCCGCCGGCGCGTGCGAAGTCCGCGAATAGGTTGGTTTTTGCGAAGAGCGGCTGAATTACTTGGCACGCACCGTAAGACGCCGAAACTGAATCCGTTTTTGCCATAAGCGAAATCAAAACACGCGGTTCCCGTCAAATCAGATGTTTACGGTGCTGGCTTTCTCAAGGCTGAGGAGCCGCATGATTCGTGATTCAGCGCGCTCTGGTTCTTTCGACCGAAAGCAGTTTGCGCGGCTAAGGGCGCCCGAACGGTGTCGTCATTCCGA
>CAUZSN010000202.1:0-4379 GCA_963582345.1 Planctomycetota bacterium | reverse complement strand
TACGGCGGTGACATCGTTCGTGCAGCGGAACCGATTCACGGTCGAACATCTCCGATTTATCACTGTCGTGAACGTTTGTTTGCCGATATTCCGAATCCGCTACAGGCCACACGGTACCATTCATTGGTGGTTTCCGAGCAAATGCTCACCAGCGACTTGGTCGTCACTGCGCGTCTTGGTGACGGGACGGTTATGGCCGTGGAACATCGATCGTACTCAGTGTTCGGTGTGCAATTTCATCCCGAATCCGTGTTAACACAAACCGGACATCGCTTGCTTAGAAACTTTCTGGAATTGGCGGGAATTCCGGCAGCTGATTACCCTGACGGTGATTACGTCCAGGTACCGCAAACACAGATTTTGCAAGCTGACGACCGAACGTCCCACCGACCGATTCCTTGAGTCGTGGTAAGCCACTTCGCGGCCGCTATGGCTCAGTCAACTTCGTGCCCGCTTTGCACACGAGTGACTTCAACCATTGCACACGATATACTGCCCTCCGTTAATTCGACTGTCCCACTCCGTGTGGAGTGGACACTGCCCGCGTTGTTATACACAAACCGTAGTGTTCGGTTGGGGCCTCGTGGTGGTTTAACACATCCGGAAACCCAGGCCATAGGCCTGGTGGTGGAACCATTAAGCCCCAACGGGGCGATTCCTGCGCAATGCGGATTAGCGAAGGGACCTCGTAAATCATGGCCGCACTGACTATCTCGCCAGAGCAGACAAAAATCGGATGGATTGGTACAGGCGTGATGGGTTCCAGTATGGTCGGTCATTTGATCAATGCGGGCTTTGCGACCACTGTGAATACACGGACGAAGGCCAAGGCGGACGGCGTGTTGGCTAAAGGAGCGGCATGGGCCAATTCGCCCAAAGCGGTGGCGGAAGCTTCGGATGTGGTCTTTTCGATCGTCGGATTCCCCAGCGATGTATGCGAGGTGGTATTGGGGAGCGACGGCACATTAGCTGGATCAAAACAAGGCCACGTGCTAGTCGATATGACTACCAGCGATCCGTCGTTAGCGGTCGAAATCTATGAGGTCAGCAAGGCCAAGGGCGTATCTAGTATCGATGCTCCTGTCTCGGGGGGTGATGTCGGCGCGAAAAACGGAACATTGTCAATTATGATCGGCGGCGACAAGGATGTTGTCGATGCGCTGCAGCCGTGTTGGCAGGTGATGGGGAAAACGATTGTGCACCAAGGCCCGGCGGGAGCCGGCCAGCACACGAAAATGGTTAACCAGATTCTAATCGCTACAAACATGATTGGCGTTTGTGAAGCGCTGTTGTACGGTTTCGAAGCCGGCCTTGATTTGCCCATTGTGATGGAATCTGTGGCAAGTGGCGCTGCGGGCAGTTGGTCATTGTCAAATCTGGGTCCGCGAATCATGGACAACAATTTTGACCCAGGATTTTTTGTTGAACACTTCATCAAAGACATGGGTATCGCTTTGGAAGAAGGCAAGAAAATGGGTCTGTCGTTACCGGGTTTGGCGCTTTCGCACCAGCTTTATTTAGGACTAAAATCACAAGGCCATGGGCGTGATGGCACTCATGCGTTGGAATTGGCGCTGTCACGTTTGTCTGGAGTTGATTGGAAAGGCCGTTGACCAGGGAGCTGATTGTCGTCGACATGTTGTCGATCAAAGTGGGCCGAAAGGCAGTTGCTGAACGTTCACTGTAATCTTTACGCCAATGACGAATACTAGGAGTCGGAACAATGGGTCGTAAAGGTGAGCAGTTCGCCGGTTTAACGGTGGCACTGGTCACTCCGTTCCGCGACGGCGCCATCGACGAGACGGGATTGAGGAAACTTGTCGAGTTCCATGTCGGTTCAGGGACCGATTGTATTAGTCCGGTTGGCACAACAGGTGAAAGCCCGACTCTATCGCACGACGAACACGAACGAGTTGTCTCAATCGTCTGCGAGCAGGCAGACCGGCGCATCAAAGTCCTGGCTGGTACCGGCTCTAACAGTACCAGCGAGGCAATTCGTCTGACGAGATTCGCGCAAAAATCCGGCGCAGACGGCGTGTTAATGGTCGCTCCCTACTATAACAAACCGACGCAGGAAGGATTTTATCAACATTACAAAGCAGTCGCCGAATCGGTGGATGTGCCGATTGTGTTGTATAACATTCCCGGACGTACGGCGAAGAACATCGAGCCGGAAACGATTGCACGGATTGGGGAGATCCCGAATGTCGTTGCCGTCAAAGAGTCGACGGGTTCGATGGATCAGTCATCGCAGATTGCGGCCCTCAGCGAATTGACCATACTTTCTGGCGACGATAGTCTTACGCTTCCCTTGCTGGCGATTGGCGGAAGTGGTGTGGTTTCTGTCGTTGGAAATATCATTCCGCAGGACGTTAAAGCGATGCTAAACGCGTTTCGGAAGCACGACATCGCCAAGGCTCAACAATGGCATCGTAGGCTATTTCCGTTGTGCCGCGACCTTCTGGGACTGGCGACTAATCCGATCCCTATCAAAGCCGCTATGCAAATGCTGGGTCGTGATACGGGCGATGTCCGGCTGCCGCTGACCAAGCTAGACGTTTCACAGCGATCCAACCTGGCGGAAACCTTGAAGACGTACGGTCTGTTGTAGCCAGGCGCCAAAGCTGACAAAATACTCTTTCCTAGTTATACACCTGTTTGGTTGCGGCTGAAGGCCGCGTTAGGAGTTGTCGGATGATTTTTGGATTCGGAAAAAAGAAATACGAAGAAGAGGAAGATGAAGAAGTCCAACTAGTCACGTTTCAAGGTGCATTGAACGGAAAGGAAGCCAACTTGGCCGCCAATGCCAAGTTGGCAAGCGTTGGGCTCGATCCTGCCAAGGAACTAGTGACCGATGGCCTTCTTCGTCGAGCGGAAATGATTCGCATCGATCCCAAAGGAGAACGAGCTTCGATCACCTATTTGATTGATGGAGTCGCCTATCGGGGTGGACGTTTGGGTAAACAAAACGCTGTGGCGATCACGAAAATTCTAAAACTTCTATCTGGTCTCGACGTTAAAGAGCGCAGCAAGCCCCAATCGGGTGGCATTAAGGCGGGATTTGAAGAGCAGTCCTACGAATTGCTTGTCGATAGCCGGCCGGTTGGCGGCGGCGCTGAGCGAGTGATCATCCGAGCTACCAACTTGCAGGAGAGTCCCGAGGTGCCGGAGGACTTGGGAATTCCCGCTGAAATGAAGTCCAAGATCCGCGAGATCGTCTCGAACCACCAAGGAGTCATCTTGGTGTGTGGGCCTGCCGGTTCAGGAGTGTCAACTACTGCGTACGGTGTGTTGCGGTGTATCGATGCGTATCTTTTTTCAATCTACACGATGATCCAAAAAGGGTCGCGTGCGGTTCCCAATGTTTCCAAATTTGAGTTAGAACCGGATGAAGATTTTTCACTGACACTCACCCGTTGCATTCGCTCAGAAGCTCAGGTGGTTTTCGTTGACCCGATTCGCGAATCGACAATGGCCAAGACCGTTTTCTCCGCCCAAGAACACGTGACGATTATTTCCGAGATTGCGGCCGAAGACACGATCACCGGGATCGCCCAATTGATCCAATGGCTCGGAGATCCCAAGCTCGTCAGCAACGGATTGCGCGGGATCGTCAGCCAAAAACTGTTGCGACGACTATGCACCGAGTGTCGGGAAGCCTACAGGCCGAATCCAAAACTTGTCGCGAAGATTGGTCTGCCCGAAGACACCGACGTCCTATACCGCAAGTCCAGGCGAAGCGAAATTGAAGGACGTGACGAAGAGCGAGAACCATGCGAACGCTGTGGTGACACTGGCTATCGGGGGCGAGTGGGAATGTTCGAGTTCCTTGAGATGTCCGATTCAATGCGGCGACTGATCGCCACTGGACCGAAACCGGCAAAGATCAAAGCTCAGGCACGCAAAGAAAATATGCTTACATTGCAGCAGGCCGGAGTGCAACTTGTTGGCAAGGGCATCACGTCGCTGGAAGAGCTGCAACGCGTCTTTAAGCCATCCTCTTCTTAGGCCGATCATCCTCGTTGTTCGGAACATGATGCTGGATCAGCGCGGCTTCCATCCGTAGCCATCGCCATTCTAGTGATTTTGGCAAATCGTACCGAAGATCCCGATTGTAACGGTCGATCATAGTACTACAGCGTCACTTAATTTGAAGCGAGGCAAGGCAATGATGATTCTGAGATCGAGTTACAAATCTTCACTGGCAGGACTGCTTGGCTGTGCGTTCGTGGCTATGGCGGCAACCGGTTGTCAGACGACAGTCGGTGGGCAGACGTTGCCGTCGGCCTACTACTTGAAGGATGACGTGCAATACTTTCCTGCAGGACCCGAGTTTCTCCTCTCCAAACAGGTCCAGGCGCTCGAGAAATACAAGGTGG
>CAUZSN010000201.1:0-4400 GCA_963582345.1 Planctomycetota bacterium | reverse complement strand
GCCGATATAGCCTCGAGATTCAATAGGCGATTCGCTCGGTCGACAACCTCCAAAGTTGAATCAGGCAGACGTTCTGTGACCACTTTAATCGTCAAGAACGCAAACGTTGCAACGCCTAGAAATACCAACCCGAAGAAGTTTAGGTTTTGCTCCAGCCACGACCGGTATTTGAAGAGCGGGTCACCTAGCAGACGCAGCAAGAACAATGCCGTCCCGACAAGCAGCCACGTGTATCCCAACCTTTCGTCTTCCTTGACAATCAACAAGCCGGTACTGATCGATAGCAGTAGAACTAGGTCAAAGTTCCTAAGCGACCAAACGCGGTTACACCGAAAGAAAACCATTGTCGTCAGCAGCAGTGACAGACAAAACCACGTTGGCCCGTTAAGTGAGTAGCCACGTAAAAAAAAATCCATGCCGCGTTCGGCCAAAGGCCCGAGAAGCTAGCACGACCCAACACCTCAAAGCATTTTCTGGACCTCGGCCCTCTCCTTGAAAGTACGGTTGGTAGACAATCCCCGTTCTCTGTACAATCTTTTTGTCACCCTGTATTCCAACTATGAGACATTCTAGCTTCCTCACAACCGACCAGCTAGTTAGGATACGACACGGTGACTCGGACGCAAAGCGTCTAGTCTGTTGGCTCGACAAAATCATTGCAGCCATCACTTGCTCAATAGTGTCGTCCACGAAGTGCTGAGAATGGTGAGTTTTCCGACTAGTTCACTTTGCGTTGTTCTCGCTTCCAACAAATGATGTCGTTCAGAATTTCTTCAAGCATCATCGACGGCTTGCTGCCGATCGTTTGCTCCAGTCGGGTAAGGTCAGGAACACGACGTCGAACATCTTCGAAATTCTCGCCATACGCTTCACCATATGGCAAGTGCTGAATTGCTAAGTCTTGATCGATTTGTGCGATGATCTCCTCCGCCAGAAGA
This sequence comes from Planctomycetota bacterium, assembly GCA_963582345.1. Lineage (GTDB taxonomy): Bacteria > Planctomycetota > Planctomycetia > Planctomycetales > Planctomycetaceae > CAUZSN01. The sequence goes on along the minus strand of CAUZSN010000201.1, from coordinate 3,462 downwards.
CGGATCGAAATCGGCATATCGCTTCCAATATTGAATACTCTCCCGGTGGACTCGGGAGTCTCCATCAATCGAATCACGCAATCAATGACTTCCCGCACATGGGCAAAGCAGCGAACTTGTTCGCCGTCGTCGTAGACCACAATCGGACCGCCGTCCAGCGCCTGATCGATGAATCGTGGAATGACCATACCGTAATGTCCCACTTGGCGCGGCCCAACAACATTAAAGAAACGTCCCACCACGACATTCAGTTTGAGTTTGCGGTGGTAAGCCAATGCTAGAAACTCGTCAATCGCTTTAGAGCACCCGTACGCCCAACGGGGACGAGACGTAGGTCCCAGATGCAAATCGTCTTCTTCGGTCCAGCGTTCCTCGGGATTTTTCCCAAACACCTCACTTGTCGACGCCAAAAAAAATCGCTGTTTCCCTTGTGCAGCCAGCCGCAACAGGACTTCGGTGGGATAAATGTTCGTTTCGATCGTCCGTACCGGGTCGTCTGCAACCAATTGTACGCCAACAGCCGCAGCCAAATGGTAAATGGTGTCGACTTCCGTGACTACTTCCGCAAGCACGACCGGATCGGTGATGGAGCCAATTCGCATATGAAGACGCGGGTTCGAAATCAGGGACTGTAGGTTGTCTTCCGAACCAGTAGATAGATCGTCGAGGACCGTCACATCGTGTCCTAGTGATAGCAATCGTTCCGTCAAATGACTGCCGATGAATCCTGCACCACCGGTCACTAAACAATGTTCCATTCCAAATCCTCTCGACAACACTATACGACGTCCAATCGCTTCTTGACGAGTCACGATAACCAACAATCAACCTACCGAACAGACATTTCTGCTTCACAAAACGCAATCACGCGATTGCCCCTCGCCAATCCGTAATAGCCCCTAAATCGCTGAAAATCGTGAATCTGCTGCCATTCGCAAATTCGATATGTTTCAAGAAATTGACATGACGTTGATATTTGGGCTAATCACTACATCAGTTCAATCGCTATTTCGCACTCGACCTCATCAGTCTTTGGCTTTGTGAAAATCCCTTAAGTGACTACCCGTTAGACCCTTGCGGCCGTAACTTGTTCAGCGAGTTGCTTCATCGCCTGATCGGACTGTTCGGTCGAAATGTTTTTGGATAGCCCTGTCCAGACATTGACCAACAACATGCTGCCCGATCAACCGCGCATCGCCCCGAACGATTTTCGATTTCGACGTTGATCAGGCTCGTGTGATCAACGACGAGATCTCCGAATGGCAGGAGCGTTCGAAACTAAATCGCTTCAAATTAACAGCTCGCTTCAAAAACCCGAATATCACTCGACTTAGACATGCCTTGGCAATTGTGCTGTTGAATCGTATCGAGATTCTACCGTCGCTAGACCCGCTCTTCACGAATTTCCTTTTTCGAAAGCAATTTCCGTACAGTTATTGTGATCGAACGGATTACAAGGACGACCATATAGTTGGGACGAAACTTCACACACACGCTGCTGCAACTTGAGTTGGCAATCGTCCGTGTTGTGGCCAGCAGCCAACACAGTGCAGATAGGACGACCCAGTTTGATCAGCGAACCGGCAGCCGGAACATCGGCGATGTATGGCATGGTTTGCGGTCGATTGCGTTTGATAAATTGTTCCAGCGAAGGAACGATGATGTCACAAACCGCGAACAAAATCAGCTTTCCGACGAATTGGCCCGGATCTTTTCGCAGAATCGGATCCCAAGCCGAATTCGGCTCCACGTCCGGCAACTGAATGTCAAACGCTCCACCGGCGACTGCGAATGATTGGCAGTGCCACATCAGAATCGGCATGTCGAATGCGTGTTCTAGGATTTCTACTGATGCCGTGTAGCGCGGATTGACTTCGGTCAACCAGGCATCTGTGCCATCCAATAAAAAGTCACAGCCAAATAAACCACGTAATCCACATTTTCTGGCGATCACTATTCCGGATCGCTCAATGCTCGATTGGATGGATTCACACACTTGAATTGGACCAAGCGAACCACAATATGCGAAAGGCGGTGCGCCAACCGATTCGACTCCAACATATTGTCGTGTCATGCCCACCAAGCATATCTTGTCGAACGTCGACACGAACAATGCCGATATTGGAGTCCCGACCACTCTTTGTTGAAAATAATTGTCCGAATTTACACGTATTGCCCTCGCGGTCTCGTTATTCCAGACGTGGATTCCCGAGCATCCCGCGACGTCGCGGCGCCGAAGCATCCATTGGCCGTTTGGTTTCGGGGGATTGTTTCCCGAACGAAGCGCTAGCGAGGATTGTCCCGCATTTACCAACAGCTTCCGTATGTGGACCGGATCTCGGACGCGCCGCAACACGCCTGGTGGATTTCCCAACAAAGGCCGATCGGCGGAAATCCGGGCGATGATATCTGGATGGTTTTCCAAAGCGCCCGTATACATCCACGGGCTGGACGGGACGTTTCGAGCAACGTTGGTCAACCCGCGAGGATAATCCTCGACTGGAAAAACCTCAGCGACCGCTTGCAAGTCTCCGTCGAGAAATATGTCAGAACAAAATGGCTGTATTCCGGCTCGCACGGCCGAATGTGCGGCCGCGCGTGTGCTAGCCCCTAAAATCAACAATCGTCGTGACGGGTCCATCAGTAATGACTCTTCGACATTGACACATCCGCCGTAGGCGGACCTTCCGAATTCCGCAGACAACTCCAATCTTTACCAGATTAATTTTCCAAAATTCTAACTGGAATTCTACTCGGCGACTTGATATGAAGTGCCGGTAAGATAACAAGTCGATCCTCGCCGGTGCGATGAGACGTGTATCAGCTCATTACAGGTTCCACAGTTCAACTTCGTTCCGCACAAAAGTTTTTTCAATCGATGCTTCGAACACCCTAAGGAGAAATTAACATGTCAATCCATGTTGGAGAATCACTTGTCGGTGAGGGGAATGAGGTCGCTCATATCGATCTGTTAATTGGAGACAAAGGTGGTCCCGTGGGAGTGGCTTTTGCGAACGCTTTGGCCAATCAAAAGATGGGTCATAGCAACTTGTTGGCCGTATTAACACCAAATCTTGCCGTCAAACCGTCAACGGTCATGGTCACCAAAGTCACGATTAAAGGAGCCAAGCAGGCAGTACAGATGTTTGGACCGGCACAGTACGCTGTCGCTAAAGCCGTTGCCGAGAGTGTCGAAGAGGGCGTGATCGCCAAAGATCAGGCGGAAAATCTGGTCATCGTCTGCGGTGTCTTCATTCACTGGGAAGCCGAAGACGACAAAAAGATTTTCCAGTACAACTATGAGGCAACAAAAGAGGCCATCGCCCGAGCAATGAAGGACGAACCAAGCGCCGACGAGATGCTAACCAAGAAAGCCGGTGCCAGACACCCGTTCGCAGACGTCGAATGACAGCTGCTCGATGGAATCAGTGATCCACTAAATACCCAACGCCCCTGCCAATC
>CAUZSN010000200.1:0-4459 GCA_963582345.1 Planctomycetota bacterium | reverse complement strand
TTCTTCCTGGAGCGGCAGCGGTGTCCCACGCGGTCAAGAGGTCAACTTCGTTGAAGTAAATCGTTTAGTAGGCGCAATCATCGGCATGGAAATCACAGGGGTTCGTCCCAAACCTGCAGGAATGACCGGAAATCTTCGTGATGCGGCGATGGCTGGCCAGATTAGCCAAGTCGATATACGTGACCTCATCAGCAAAGGGTTTTATCCGACGGCTGACGGTGGATTGTTATCGAACGAGGGAGAGTTGCTCGTGCATACCAACGAGGGGATTCTTTACACCGTCCGGTTTGGTGAAATTGTCTACGGACGGGGTGAGGCTGTTTTACTCGGCGACGACACCAGTGACGACGCTGACAGTGGCCCAGGAGAGAATCGCTATGTCTTCATCGAGGCATCATTCGATGATTCAGTGCTCCCTGAACCACTAGTCTCAGACGCTGATGCCCATGCGTCCTGGGAACGCCGCGTGCGAGAAGGACAAGCTAAAGCTGATCGGCTCGCGGCTCGTTTCGCAAATTGGTATTACGTCGTTAGTGCGACCGGCTATGACCGGATCCATCTGCCGAAAGAAAATTTTCTCAAGAATATCGAAGAGGACGCATAGTGGGCCAGACTCTTCTCCAAAAAGTCTGGGACCTTCACACTGTACGTCGGCTGCCGACTGGCCAGACGCAATTGTTTATTGGCCTCCACCTTATCCATGAGGTCACAACGCCACAGGCCTTCGATATGCTGCGACACCGCGGAGTCAAGGTCGCATTCCCAGAACACACCTATGCCACAGTGGACCATATTGTTCCCACGCTTGACCAACAGCGGCCATTTTCAGATGCGTTAGCTGAACAAATGTTGGCGGCGCTCGAGCGAAACGTGAAAGAACACGGCATCCAGTTTTCCGACTTGAACACCAACAGCCAAGGGATCGTCCATGTAATCGGTCCTGAACTTGGTTTGACGCAACCAGGAATCACCATTGCCTGCGGAGACAGTCACACCTCGACCCACGGCGCTTTTGGAGCCATTGCCTTTGGGATCGGCACCTCCCAAGTTCGGGACGTGCTTGCCTCTCAATGTCTTGCGATAGACCCACTCAAGGTTCGTCGTGTGTCGGTCGATGGTGCACTCAGTTCTGGCGTATATGCCAAAGACGTTATCCTGGAGATAATTGCTCGACTCGGAGTGAAAGGCGGCGTTGGGTTCGCCTACGAATACGCGGGGTCCGTCGTCGACAACATGTCGATGGAAGAACGCATGACAATGTGCAACATGTCGATCGAAGGTGGGGCGCGTATCGGCTACGTTAATCCGGACGATACGACTTTCTCCTATCTCGAAAACCGACCATTCGGACCCGCCGGAGACGCGTTCAACCACGCAAAAACGTGGTGGCGTTCGATGGCTTCAGACGCCGACGCCATGTACGACGATGAAGTGGCATTGAGTGGCAATGACATCGAACCCCGCGTTACGTGGGGAATCAATCCCGGACAATCAATTGGCATTTCAGAACAAATTCCAAATCCGAACTCGCCCGATATTGAAACAGACGCAGTGCAAGAAGCACTTGACTTTATGGAACTGTCTGCAGGAGCTCCAATTGCTGGCACGAAAATAGACGTCGCGTTTATTGGGTCTTGTACCAACTCACGACTGTCTGACCTCCGAGAAGCTGCTCGTATCGTCCAAGGACACAAGGTCGCCTCCCACGTCAAGGCACTAGCAGTCCCTGGTTCAAAAAAGGTTCGCGAAGCGGCAGAGCAAGAAGGGTTGCACGAAATTTTTCAAGACGCCGGCTTCGAATGGCGCGCGGCCGGTTGCTCCATGTGCCTAGCAATGAATCCTGACCGGCTACACGGACGTGAAATTTGTGCTTCATCGTCTAACAGAAACTTTAAGGGGCGCCAGGGAAGTCCAACGGGGCGCACACTGCTCATGAGTCCGGCAATGGTTGCGGCAGCGGCACTTAATGGACACGTCACCGATGTGAGGCAAATGTTGTGACCAACGGGCAACAGATCAGAAACGTCCAGGGTACCGGAATTCCGCTTCGGGGCAACAACATCGATACCGACCGGATCATTCCGGCACGATTCCTGAAGGCCATTACCTTTGAAGGCCTCGGCGACCATGCTTTTGAAGATGACCGGAAATTAATGGCCGGCCATCCTTTTTCCAATCCGGCATTCAGTCATGCCACTGTGTTGTTTGTTAATGACAATTTTGGTTCTGGATCATCTCGGGAACACGCACCACAGGCGCTCAAGCGGTGGGGTATAGGCGCATGCATTGGTGAGTCTTTCTCAGAAATTTTTCTCGGTAATGCAACAACGATTGGCCTCCCGTGCGCGACCGCAGCTGTAGGCGATGTAGAAACGCTGATGGCGCTCGTTGAACACGCTCCCGAAACCTCTTTTCTGTTCAATGTCGAAACGCTAACACTCACGACTGCTGGACACGTCGCAGAACTTCATATGCCAGCAGCAGTCCGCGAGGCACTCTTGACCGGACAATGGGATGCCACCGGCTTGCTCTTGGACAACTTCGATGAGGTTCGTAGAACGGCGTCAGCCTTGCCGTACATCAGAGGCTTTTAGACACTCGCCTTGGTCGCCTGAAGAAACGCCGTAGCCGCATGTGACATTTCGCCCTCACGTCTGTAAACCAAGCGGACCTGCCGCGTAAGGCGTAACGGCGGTATCTTCACAGCAGCTAGGTCTCCACGTGCTATCTCCGCATGCGCACACCGTTTTGGCAACAACGCAACCCCAAGTCCCATCTCCACTGCTCGCTTAATGCCATCAAGACTCGGGAGTCCAATCAAAATGTTGATTGATGTATCTCGTTCCTCATAGATCTGCAAAACCCGATCACGAGCAGGTGACGCTTCGTTGTGGGCAATCACAGTTTGACTTCCAAAATCTTCCATTGAAATTTCTTTTCGGTTTGCCAGGGAATGGTCTGGAGGCACCAACATCACTAACTCATCTTCACCCAGTGCCACCGTATGCAAACCACGCTCCCTCGGAGCAAAGGTGAGGACCCCAAAATCCAATGTGCGATTTAACACCTCTGCCGACATGTGACGAGAAGAAACTCGCCGCACTTCGACCTGAGCCTGCGGATGTTCTTGACGAAATCGCTTTATCACCGGCAGTAGGACATGAATGGCGGCTTCGTTCGCCCCTATGACCACTCGCCCGTGCCGCAAGTCCTGCAACTCTTTGACAGCACTCTCGGCTTCCGTCTTGAGCTGGGTCAAACGCTGCGCGTAACCAAAAAGTAATTCACCGGCCTCGGTCATACGCCCGGCCTTAGACGACCGATCAAACAAGCGTTCATTCAACTCCTCTTCTAAACGCTTGATGGTTTGGCTCACTGCCGGTTGCGTGCGGTGCAACTTTTCTGCAGCACGAGAAAAACTACGTTCCGTAGCGACCGTAATGAAAACGTCAAGTTCTGCCAAATCCAATGGAAAAGATCCAATTAGAATAAGAAAATATTATAACTACGTATTAAATATAAATATTTAAGGTGAATAAGCCCGTCAATAAGGTCGAATTGAACGAAACTACATTGTATATAAATATTTATGATTAAAATGTAATAAATATAACTTTGACTTACCATCGATAGCACGTCTAAATTGATCACCGAGGCAAAACCGTCCAGATACTTCGGAGACCTCCATGAGTAAACATCGGCTTTATATCTTTGATACAACACTTCGTGACGGCGAACAGTCGCCAGGATTCTCAATGAACACAGACGAAAAACTTCGTCTTGCGAGACAAATTGAAATACTCGGCGTCGATATCATGGAGGCTGGCTTTCCAGTCGCCTCTGACGATGATGCACATGCCGTTAAACTCATCGCGACAGAAATCAGGCAGCCCGTAATCGCGGGACTCGCCAGGTGTAATCCGCTTGACATTGAAAGAGCCGGAGAGTCCCTGCGACCAGCCCAACGAGCGCGGATTCACACGTTTATCGCAACCTCCGATCTGCACCTTGAACGAAAACTTCGCATTAGTCGAGACGACTGCCTAACCGCAGTAACAGCCAGCATCAAACAGGCGCGTGGGTATACCGACGACGTCGAATTTTCAGCTGAAGATGCAACACGTAGCGACCTAGAGTTTTTGTGCAGAGTCATTGAGGCCGCCATTGCGGCTGGAGCCACGACAATTAATTTGCCCGATACCGTAGGCTATTGCACACCCGAAGAGATCGAGGACTTTTTCCGTGAAATCCGTGAAAAAGTGACCAATGCTGACGAGATTATTTTCAGTGCACACTGTCATGATGACCTTGGCTTGGCCGTCGCCAACTCACTTGCTGCGGTAAAGGCCGGCGTACGACAAGTTGAATGCACAATCAATGGCATCGGCGAACGAGCCGGCAATGCGGCTTTGGAAGAAATTGTGATGGCGACGCGTGTAAAACCAGATCGGTTACCGTA
>CAUZSN010000199.1:0-4476 GCA_963582345.1 Planctomycetota bacterium | reverse complement strand
CTCCTGGGCTGCACATCTGTGCGCTGCAAAATTAGACCGCCACGACACTACCCCCGCGCCGCAGTTTTGGACCGCCGTCAACATTTGAGTCATGGTTTCCGGTCCTAGTAGTTGATGGGACTGAGATTGATCTTTAATTTGTCGAGAATCTCTTTCATCTCTGCTTTGCTGAAGTCGTGCTCCTTCAACTGTGGCCAACGTCTGGATTGTCGCTCAAAACGTGGAACCGGATGAAGGGGACAGGTCATGGACCACGGCAGGATGTCAATTAGTGGTTTGAGGCATTCTGTCGCAATATGGACAAACGCGAGGATCGACTGTGTCTTCATTCAAGTCATCCTCGTCCGACCGGAACGCCGTCGTCTCGCGAAAGCCGCAGTCCGGGCACTTGTGTTCCCAGGAATCAATGATCAGATCGTCTTTTTCGAAATGGTTATAGGCACACGCAAAATCTTTGCTACCGCATTTGGGGCAATCGCCGATTATCTGACGGTCACGAGACATTTGTCGCCCTGAGAACAACTTATTCTGAGCTATTTTCCAATGGCCACTGACGTTGGAAAGTCAGTGGACCCAGCGATTGGGAAATCCTTCGAGAGCCGATTCCTCGGACGGTGTCCAAAGTACCACCTCTTGGATACGAGTTGCTAGTTCAACATCGTTGTACGTGACAGATCGCACCCGGTGCGTTTGCAATTTCACCGTTACCTTTAGCATACCCATCGCTCAGATCAGGGTGGTGCCAAGCGGCCTCAGCGAGATAACCGATCGTTGCAACCAACATGACGGCATACGGCCATCCTGGCGTCGTAAAGGTACGCCGCAACCAATTGTCACGAACTTCCCAGCCCTGCAACCGCGTCAGCGCTTCGTTGAGTTCGGATTCGGTCTACACGTGGTCTTCGTTCATGGCATGGACCCCCTGCTTGCTTCAATCCAAATTGGTTTGGCTTTCTCCGTCGACATGATGTCTGTCGTTAGCCGCAACAGCCGCTATCGAGAGCAGATTACCGGTTAGATTTTGCAAAACTATCTACAATTATTGATGCGGAAAATCGCACCGGCAACGATGCAAGTCTGGGTGCACTGGGCCATTTTAATAGCGGTCCATTGATGAGACCGATCCGCTAACGACCGAGTTCACCCGCCGGAACTGGCAGCAAGCGAAGTTGACTTCAGAGGAAAACTGTAAACGTCAATTTCGGTCGGGGTGAATGACTAGTACTTGTGCAGGCTATCGTCAAATTTCAGTCGGCTATTTCTCTTCGTTGTCCGCTTGCTGCTTGGTTTGCTCTTTCTCTTGCTTCATATAATCGCCAATGACAGTTTTTAGAGGACGCACTGAGAATGCCGGACATTTCTTGCAGCTGGCTATTATTGCGATTGGGCATAAGGTCATGGCACTTCTCCTTCTAATGATGTTCGAGCATCGGACAGAGCGTAACGTCGCTCATGAACGTCATTGTGAACGAGTTGGAGCAGCCGTCATTTCCATCCCATTGTCTCAGCGACGGTGACTCATTGTTCGTGGAAGAATTGTCGCCACATCGTTGAAACGTCGTGTTCGTTCAGCAAGCTCGTCCTCCTTTCGGTTTGTTCATCATGTTGAATTTGGCGATTAAGCTGCCTTGAGTATCTTACAGCATACTGGGAGTTGGGCCGTAGGGAACCTCGGAATCGTCATCACCGGTCAAGGGAGTGGTCGAATGCTCGAAACGATCAAAACCACTAAGCACGCTACCTTGCTCAAATTTGCGTGTTCCATCGGGGTTCGCCTTCAGTGTGGCCCAGTTCACGTAAGAGAGAAGTAGCAGTTCGGAATCAAAACGGCGACCAGCTTCCCGTCAATGCCAGGCTTGGAACCGTATAGGTAATACATCGTAGTCTCCGTGATTGCATGAACGCATGCTGGCCGGTAAAGTAATCTGGGGAGTCTCAGCAGCGATGAAACCGGAGCCGTTGTCGCTCTTTAAGCGGGGATTTCCCGTATAAGTTAGGTTTCTGCTAGACAGCTTTGCTACTGACCGTCAATTTGCCATCTTCGAAGGGTGAAGTCCAGCCAAAGGCGGAGAAATCTGCTTGCTGAAAGCGGGGTTTCCGTCACAGAGCGGTTTTCTAGGGCTTGCCGGAGCAAAGCAGCGGGTACTCCGATCACGGTTCAAATCAGGTTCGTCGGAATTTTCACAACATCTTTGTCACTCTGAGGCTGCACATGGCCAAACTGCTCTCAACTTTGCTATCCGCTTGAGAATCGCCTGGAAAGTCTTTCGCGGAACGACAGCCGTCAACTATACGATCAGAGCCGAAATATCAATGACTAGTGACGAGACTCTAAAAAGGGCACTATTAACGGCAGAGGTAAACGCGGATTTCACCGAGGCCGTTATGCACCTACAAGACAACAGCAGATTGTGTTTCTGCCACCGCGTAGGTGAACGCTGGACAAAAGCGGTAGGTCCTGAGGAGCAAGAGCATGAAGGAGGAAAAGCGGGAGAACTTCTGTCGGCCATCAGGATGTTCAGGCTCAACAGCAAACATCTGGATATCCAATTTGAAGATGGTAGCCGTTGGGACGAAGCTCTCCAAGAATTCAACTATGGAGACGAACTTCGATGAGTTCACGAACTTGGAACAGCGCGCGATCACTTCGAACTTTTTGCTCGGTTTTTCCGAAAACTTGCACGGCCAGAACACGATATAGATTCGCAACGTTAAGGGGATTCGGCAGACTGGAACCACCGGCTCCTTCAACAAGCGCTAGCTGAACGTTATGACTGTCCTATCAACCGTTTTCGCTTATCACGAACGCACAAAGCATCACTTCGGCCGTCATGCGCAGTCGCTGGGGTATATGGACTGGGCAAACCAGCCTCATCCCTTTCGGTATTACGACGGCGCTAGCGAGACGCGGTTGGCGTTAGACCGTAAGCCGCCTACGCTTGCGTACGACCGAATCTATGAACTCGATGCCTCAACGCCTGCACTAGTTTGTATGGGTAGCGTGGCGGACCTGTTTCGATATAGCTTGGCGTTAACGGCCTGGAAACACGCCGGGACAAACCGCTGGGCGCTGCGCGTGAATCCATCCAGCGGAAATCTGCATCCGACCGAGGCTTACGTGTTGCTGGATACAACTGGAAACGATGAGGAGTCTCCGACGCTGTACCACTACGTGTCGGAGACACACTGTTTGGAGCGGCGCGCGTCGTTCTCTAAGGAAACTTGGAATTCCCTCACACGCGACTTGCCTGCCGGATCGTTCCTGGTGGGCCTCAGTTCCGTGATTTGGCGAGAAACATGGAAATATGGTGAACGCGCGTTTCGCTACTGCCAGCACGACATGGGGCATGCCATTGCGGCACTTCGGTTTTCCGCCGTGCTGTGTGGTTGGGAACTCAAACTGGTCTCAAGCTGGTCGACGGATGACTTGGCCACCCTGTTGGGTCTGAACCGGCAGGAGGAGTTTCTTCAAGAAGAGCGAGACGAACCGGAGTTGCTTGCCGTAGTGATGCCCAGTACCTCCGGTGCAAAAAACGCCGTCGATTTTCCCACACCGGCCGAAGAGACGATCGAGGAGATTCGCTTGGCACAATGGTACGGTCGAGCCAACCAGCTCAGTCGTGAACACGTTGAATGGCCCGTCATCGACGAAGTCACTGCCACGACACGGATGCCGCAGGATGCGACTCTGGCTACACCGCAGTGCGAATTGGTTAGTCATTGGCAGCCGTCCGGTCCGGCACTGAACGTCGATGCCCAACAGATCATTCATCAACGGCGCAGTTGCTTGGCCCTGGACGGTAGGAGCCGCGTGTCGCGAGACGTATTTCTGCGCATGGTTGCTCGCACGCTGCCGGGACCGCACCCGCCCTGGGACGCGTTGTACTGGGCGACAACTATTCACCTGGCGTTGTTCGTACACCGGGTGGACGGCATTACGCCGGGGCTTTATCTGTTAGTCCGCGACCCGTCCAAAAAACGACTGCTCCAGGCAGCGATGCGAGAGACATTTGTCTGGCAGACGCCTCCGGGCGTGCCAACTGGCTTTCCTCTGTATCTGTTGATCGAAGGGGATTGTCGTGATGCCGCCCGCTCGCTGAGCTGCCATCAAGATATCGCAGCCGACGGTTTTTTCAGTATCGGCATGATCGCTGAATTTGCCGAACCGATTCGGATACACGGGGCTTGGTTTTACCGCAACCTGTTTTGGGAGGCAGGCATGATTGGCCAAGTGCTCTATCTGGAGGCCGAGGCTGCGGGTGCCCGTTCCACGGGGATCGGCTGCTACTTTGACGATCCGGTGCACGATGTCCTGGGACTGGCGGACAACCAGTTTCAAAGCCTCTACCACTTCACTGTTGGCGTCCCGGTCGAAGACGATCGCTTGCAGACCGGGCGTCCGTATTCATGAACCTGAAATCCACGGCAAAGTTGACTGTTTCGCACCCGATTGGGCAGTAGCTTATTCGAATAAGG
>CAUZSN010000198.1:0-4501 GCA_963582345.1 Planctomycetota bacterium | reverse complement strand
TCGCGGGTGAGCGAAGACTCGCACGCGTTTGACGTAGTCGTCGAATTGGACTCGCGCCAACGCATTGACAACGGGCGACACCTGACGCAATGGGCGATAGACATCTTCTTTCGGAAAATAGATATCAACTTGAAATTCGACCTCGCGGTCGGGCGGCGGAGCGTCGACGAGCAGATCAATGTGGGACAGATCAAATTGAATTTTGTGAGAAAGAATCTCGGCTAAGTGGTGACTGCATTGCACCAACAAGCCATATGGCTGACGAGCCAACTGTTGATATACTTCGGGCGTTTGATAGAAGCTGAATTCAGCGACGCGTTTATACAGAATGCGTTTCGGGCCGAAGATGCCTTCCACCAGCTGTTCGCAATCGGTCCCGCATGCTGCCGATCGCAACTGAGTGATGGTTTCCGACTCGCGCTGCTGAAAGAATGCAGCCAGGTTCAATTTGTGTCGTAGTTGGAAAAAGCTGCGAGCGAACATGCTGGTGGCTGCCCGAACTGCGTGGTGCCAGTAAACCTCATTGAACATTACGTACCGCGCAAAAACCATCAATTCGGCCGCGGTTTTTCCTTTCGAGTTGATCGCTAGACCGTCGCCAGCCTCGTTGATCAACAGCGATTGGATCAGACGGTTTTTGTCGAAGTTTCGGCCGTAAGGAACTCCGGCGTGTAGGCTATCGCGGTCCAAATAGTCCATCTTGTCGATATCGATTGGACCAGAGAGAATTGAGCGGATCAGACGATGTGCAGCCGAATCGGTCGTGCCGACTAGTACATCTAGGACTTCATCCGATTCGACGTTCCATTGGTCGTTCAGCACTTGAGCTAATCCGCGATCGGGAGCGAGAAACACACTCGCGAATGATTCATGCGGTGGAAAATCGGGGAGCCCCATGTCCTCTATTGGATGGCAAAAAGGCCAGTGACCCAAGTCGTGCAACAACGCGGTGGCCAGCAACACTTCCGCCATGTGGCAGTCGACGATTTTGCAAAAACGCGAATCGCGGTCCAGCTGCCACAAATATCGCAGTGCATTGTGGAATACTCCCAAAGCATGTTCAAATCGAGTATGCGTGGCTCCCGGATAAACCTGTGAGACCAACCCTAGTTGAGTTATGTGCCCCAATCGTTGAAATTCCAATGTGTCGACCAAATCACGCACGCGCGGCGTGAACGGCACGTCCTGTTCCATGGGAATCCGGACAATTCCGCGTCCCATTTCCAGGTTGTTCAATTCCGGGATGTCGCTAAGTCGATGCGGCATTGGCAGTCAGGGAATCCGTGATTCACGGACAGAACATTCGCGACATTCCACCGGAGTATTGCAGCAATGCTTCGAACTAGAAATCAGTGGAGATAATTTTGCGATTCGTCAGGGACTTATGAACAAGGGTGAAGCACGTGTCGGCGATGGCTCACCTGACTCCTTGAGCAGTTGGAATAAGTCATTTTTCATGGACAGGATCAATCGAGTATCGCGGCTGAGTGTCTTCTTGAAGACCTCCAGCCGACGGAGGAATACGTAGAACTCGGGGAATTGGCCGTATGCCTTGGCGGTCATGTGGGTCACCTTAGCATCGGCCTTTCCGCGAATCTCAGTCGTCTGCTTCTCCCTTTCTCCTTCGATTTGATCTAGTTCTTTTTTCGTCTGACCGAGAATGCGATTCTTCTCCTCTTGAGCTTCCGAATCGCGTAGTCGGGCGATTCGCAAGCGTTCCGATATCATGCGTTCATATACGGTCTGTCGCACCGATCCGACATAGTTGACTCGTTTGATGCGAACTTTGATCAGTTCCATTCCATACTCTGTCAGGTCGACGCTGCGCAGAATCGCCTCTTCGACATCATCTCGCCCATTTCCCGTAACCTGATCAACCGCAGTGCGTTCTAGTTCTTCAGTCTCGTACACAAGTTCTGCGTTGGACTTGCGGACCACATCGATCAGTTTGTGACGTGCGACAACATCGCGGACTGCTGAGTCGACCAGATCATCTAGGATTTTTTGACCTCGTTGTTCAGTGCGCACCTTCACAAAAAATGTCCTCAAATCGACGATCCGCCACCGTGCCCAAACGTCGATGTCGATTCGTTTCTTATCTCGAGTCTGCATGCTTTCCGGGTCACCATCCCAGGGAAGTAACCGTTTTTCGAGGGAGTGTACTTCTTGAATGAAAGGCAGCTTGAATTGCAATCCGGCTTCGTGAATATCATTCACGGGTTTACCGAACTGTGTAACGACGACCTGTTTGCCTTCTTCAACTATGTACACACTTGAAGACAGCACAATACCGGCGATTCCAATGATCGCAACACAGATGGCGGAAATCCAAGTCTTCATCGTTGGGTTCCTTTCTCCATTACGGGCACTGATTCGCTTTGGTCAAGGTTTAACAAAGGCAGCACTCCTCGTATCGAGTCGTCAATGATCGTCTTGCTGCCCACGGCCGCCAGAATCTCTTCCATGGCCTCCAAATAAATCCGCTGTCTCGTGACGTCCCGCGCCTTCTGGTATTCGGTCGCTTGGGCCAAGAATGCGTTGATCCTTCCCGTCGTTTCAAGTATCACTCGGTTGTGATAGCCTTCGGCCTCCGCAATCGCTTGATCCTTCGCCCCTCGAGCCGCGGGGAGTTTGCTGTTCCGATCACCTAGCGCTTCGTTCACCACACGTTCCTTCTTCTGCCGCGCGCGGTTAACTTCTTGAAAGGCATCCTTAACCTGTTGGGTTGGTGGTGACGTCGTCTGTAGCTTAACCGTGACGATTTTCACACCGGCCTCGAAGATGTCCAGTTCCTTCTGGATCGCATTCTTTGCGGCGTCGGCGAGTTTTTCGCGTCCAAGAATCAGCACGTAATCAATACTCGAATCGCCCACAAGTTTTCGCATGACCGACTCAGAGACATCGCGAATCGTATCGGGTACCGCCGAGTTCACCTCGGACCTGGTGCCGCTGGACCAGGCCCTGCTGCCGATGACCTCGGTGCTTCCGAGTTTGAACAGATAGTGCATGGCGCTCTTCACGCGGTACTGGACGATCCATTCAACGTGGCCCAAGTTCAGGTCACCTGTCAACATCTCTGCTACATCTAGAGCATCAGTATTCTTTGTAGCGTACCGTGTCACGCGACCTGGTCGCTCGGTCTCGAAACCGAACTCCAATGTCTGAATACGCTGTACAGGAACCTTATAGACTCTTTCGATTGGCCAGGGCAGTTTCCAGTGCAGGCCAGGCGGAACAGTATCCACCACCTCGCCAGACGCCAATTTTCCGTAAGTGAGTACCTTGCCGAACCGAAGCACTACGCCTTCATCGCTGGCTTCGATGCGATAGACCGTTGACATGCCGACAATAAGTAAGATCACCACGATCACTCCGACTAACACCAGCCGAATCAAGTTGGCAATTTGATCCCATGGGATGTCGTCGGGATCAAAAGGCCTACCGCGTCTACCAAAGCCATCAAAGGAGGACATAACTATAGGTTCCGAATTCTAAGAGTTTAATTTTCTAGGTTTGTTGCAATACCTGGTCGTGAATCAGCGAGGCGCATTGCACCGCTGTGATCCGTGAGAGTGTACCATATACGAAGTTGAACCGGGAAAAACAATAACAGTGCTGAACGGTCTTCGAATCACATCATATCTATCTGGGGCATCCAATGAGAGTGTCCGAGTGTCACAATATGGAAATCACGGAAGGCCTAGATGACCCCTCAATGATGACTGATGAAGTCGCAGGAAAGATTGCAGCAGGAAAATTAGAGGACGGATTCACACGATGCCGTGAAGGTCGATGATGATGCTCGGTACCACAAAGTCACCGCGCAAAAGAAACCCCGCATTGTGCAACGGAGCGTCCAGTGGACAGGGGCGGAATTGAACCGCCGACACCAGGATTTTCAGTCCTGTGCTCTACCAACTGAGCTACCTGTCCATAGTGCAATTATTCATTGTGACCCAGTCCGTGGGACAGGACCAGCACGAATAAAATGGGGCACTATCAACGAAGCTGTAATTCAGAATTACGTGTATTCAGCATCCCTAGTGTGTACATGGAACCATTGAACTGGATAAACGATAGACTCAGGGTGACAAGAAATGGCACGTGCTGGTTTTTACGCCACCATCGGGACCTGTCAGACTCGGAGGCGAAACCGATGGCCAAGTCTATCACAAAACGTTGTCAGGACAAGGCTGCCAAACTGTGCGTTTTTTGCTGGATCGTGATCCGTCGTATCGGCTACAATTGTATAACGAATGTCGAATCGAGTGTTGATAAATACGAGGGATTTGACACGTCTCTCGAAGTTGTGGTTGAATGTTTTAAGGAGTGTTGGTCACCCGAAGTTAGTTTGTGGCGAGTATATCTGCCGCATAGTGTGTCAACACTTTGATTTGACCAAAGACTTTTCACGTGAGCAGAAGTGTACAGGAGCGATTGGTCGATAAAATATCTGGAGTATCTAGGTTGTACTTGCGTCGATAGTTCTCGGTGTAAATAG
>CAUZSN010000197.1:0-4576 GCA_963582345.1 Planctomycetota bacterium | reverse complement strand
CAATTTGCTAGACGAGGAAGTGGCCAGGACGACAACAGCCCCTTTTCCTTCGGAGTGCCGTACTTCCAGCGGTAAAGACTTCCCCATCTCCAGTCTTCTGCTCGCTCAACCAAGTTCGCCCGCAATGCGTTCCGCTCGACATAACGACACACCGTGTAAAAGTGCTCGTCGTCCTGAACCGGGAACGATTTGAATCGGCCCTGATACAAGTGTCCCCAGCCGGTAGTGTGCCGGTGAGCGTGCCAACGCTGAGTATGCGTGAGTGTCATCCATCCCGTGAAATCGGATAGTTCTCCATCGTTCAATGGCCAGAGCACAAAGTGCCAATGGTTTGGCATCAGGCAGTACGCGACGATCCGCATCGCCGTTCGTTCCTTGGCCTCGTCGACCAATCGTTCGAATGCCTCGTAGTCTTCGTCCTTCTCAAAAATCTTCATTTTCGCGTTGGCGCGATTCCACACATGATAAATGAGTCCGCCTGCGGCAGTACGGTTCGGTCTACCCATGCTCGCTAGATTACTGACTCACTGCTCAAATGTCAATAAAAGGTTCCTGACACCTTTTTTATTTTAGCCAACATTCCAGTCGTTGGTAAACCAATCGACTCGGTCGGCACGACGAGGACTGTAATTCTTGTCGCCTTGAAACTTGTTCGCTCGCAAGAAGTTGCGGAACACATCAAACGGGACGTGGACGTGTTGCGCTACCACATCGACCTTGTCGCTTTCAGGCTTCCAGTCATAGAGCAAGGAATTATCTCGCTCAAACCATTCATCCAAGTACTTAGCGTCAGTGGGACTTGCCGCAAGCAAACCGCACCGATGTTTACAAAGAAATCCCAGGAATTTGCTAGCGAGAAATCTTGCCTGGGTTGCGTCATCGCCCATCGTCGACGCTGCCACGTTCCATAGGCTAACAAACTGATCTTCGTCCACGTCGGCTGGATTCACAATCAGTTCAAGGTTCGAAAGGTCAATCGTCTCCATGAATCTCAACTTCTGTAAGAGGTCAATTTAAATACTCCTCCGATCTATATCGACAAACTGGTGACGAACGTCCACTGGAATGCGAACTTTTTTGACAACTTGCGTTAAATATGTAATACGTCCATGGATCACGATGATGGGACTCGGTCCGACGTACAATGCAACGCAGTTGAAACAAGCGTCAATGATGGCGGTTGTAGAAGGTTTGACTGTATTGGCGAACCCAACTCGCCGCCACATTTTGGGAGCGTTGCGCGAGCAGCCCAAGAGTGTCGGCGAATTGGCTCAATGCCAACCAGTGAGCCGGCCCGCGGCGGATAAGTCTTCTGGTGCGGGCTTTCTCCGAAAAACTTTCCGGGTCGGGTTACTTCCAGGCACACGTCATGCCATCAATGGCTCGCGCCCCGCAGCCCTGCGAGCGTCGGCAACTTGCCCGGTATGAAAGGCCATATGCGAAGCCATGGCGGCAAAGCAGGCGCCCACCGTCGCAAATGGAGGTCCGAATTCCTCTGGCGCGTGGCTCTTGGCGTCAAGGTCCTCTTCGCTGAGCGTGTCGAGATGAGCCAGTGTTGACGATCGAATTTCTTCGAATTTGCCCATGAGCTCGTCCATTGACGGATAGTCGCTGGCATTCGTGGACGGTGTGTTGCCCATCCCACAATTCTCTAACTCAGGAAAACGATTTGGCCGGCCGAGAATGAATCCGTCAAGCAAATCGCTTTCAGCCCGAACGATATGCCCCAACACCCAAAGTGGATGGTTACCGCCGTTGGGCGTCGGCTGTGTGAGAGGGGCATCCTTCATGTCGCCAATAAGGCCTAGTGTCCATCCTTTGCCGTTTTCGAGTGCCATTTTGATGAAGTCGGTCGCCTGCATGTTTTTCTTCCTTAGGAGATTGAGTCTGTCGCGTCGATGGAGTCCAACGTGTCAACTAGGCCGCGGGAGCCTCGTGCAACGCAACGCGATTGTCTTCGGTGTCTTCAAAGTGCGCGATGAAGCCATAAAGCATTTGACGTGCCTAAAACATCACGTTACTATTTGGAAACTTAACGCATGACGGATCGCCTGTCAACGGCCTTAGCCAGTTGGACCATGGGGAAAAGCCATGACGCGGATCTTATTTCGTTACGATTCCTCAGTTCAATGACCAACAAGGAGAATGTTATGCCGCTATTGGAAGAATTGACGTTGGATATCTCACAGAGTCTCGAAATCAAGGCCGCCGTGGGTGACGCGTACAGCGCGTTGATTCGTCGGATAACGAGCGAAAACTGCACTCCCGACAACAAACCGATGCCCATGGTCCTGGAGGAATGGCCCGGCGGACGCTGGTTCCGCGATTTGGGAAACGGCCAGGGGCATCTCTGGGGGTTTGTACAAGTCATCAAGCCTCCCAACCTGATTGAGATCAACGGACCGATGTTCATGTCCTATGCTGTTGCCGGTCATCTGCAATTGCGATTAACGCAGATTTCGGGGGGCACGGAGCTCTCCTTACGCCATCAGGTCTTGGGAGCGGTTAATGATAATCACAGGCAAGGCATCACGCATGGTTGGGATTTCCTCCTGCAGAGTGTAAAAAAGACGGCGGAGTAGGCCAACGTCGACGCTATGAATAGCACGGATTCGAGAAACTGCATGGCCCGCGATTCAGACCACATATGGAAAGCGCTATCGGACCCAACTCGGCGGGAGATCCTCGACTTGTTGCGCGACGGACCTCGGCAAACGACTGAGATAGTTGAATCATTTACGCAACTTTCACGTTTCGGGGTGATGAAACATCTTGATGTGTTACGGGGGGCGGGCTTAGTGAACACACGAAGTGATGGACGACATCGCATTAATTCGCTCAACGCCGCACCGTTGCGTGATGTCATCGAGCGTTGGATCGGTAAGTACGAGGCCTATTGGGCCAATACACTGCTACGAATCAAGGAGTCGGCCGAGACCACCAAGAGAAAGAAGGGCAAGTCGACGAAGAAACGAGCTTGAGCGTTTCGCCCTCGACTTACCAGAACCAAACCTATCCCCAAACTAGGAAAGTGAGGATTCAATGTCGGTTGTAACAGCACCAATCAACACGAAAAAAGTGGAAGGTCGCCGAGCCGTCCGGTACGAATCGTTGAGCGAATTCCTCCAGGATGCCGAACGCCTTGCGAACTGCGAGGTCCGAACGGTTGGCAATTGGTCTCAGGGCCAAATCTATGAGCATCTGGCCAGAGCACTGGACATTTCCATGACGGAACCGACCTCATGCCCGCGCCGATGCGGCTGATGTTGAAGCTGTTGTTCAAGAAGAAATTTCTTCACAAGGCCATCCCGGCGGGCTTCACGGCGCCTGGGCAATTCGTACCGGAAGAGACTTCCGTCGAAGAAGGCCTCGCGTCATTACGCCGAGCTGTAGCTCGACAGAGCGAGGTCAAAGAACGGAAACCTCATCCAGGGTTTGGCAAGATCAGCCGCGAAGAGTGGGGGCTCTTCAACCTTCGTCACGCGGAAATGCATATGAGCTTCATCGTCTGAGCCTCAACGGCGAGTGAATCGACTCCACAACCGCGGCAGAATCCACGGATTTCAATCTCATGTCTCACCATGTCGTTTCAAGTGATGAGTGGCTTGCTGCTCGTAAAAAGCTACTCGAGAAGGAGAAAGAGCTTTCGCGACTGCGCGACGAATTGACTCAACAGCGTCGCGATTTGCCGTGGGAACAGGTCGAAAAGGACTACAGGTTTGATAGCGCCAACGGTAAAGAAACACTCGCCGACCTATTTGGCGATTGTAACCAGCTGGTCATCTATCATTTTATGTTCGGACCTGATTGGCCCGAAGGCTGCAAGATCTGCTCCATGGTTGGCGACCACTACGATCCTATCGTGCTTCATCTCAAAGCGCGCGACGTGAATTTGATTACGGTATCCCGTGCCCCGCTGGCGGCGTTGGACGCCTATAAAAAGCGAATGGGATGGAGCTTCAAGTGGGTTTCGTCGCTCGATTCTGACTTTAACTGGGATTACAACGTGTCGTTCACGCAGGAAGACCTGGACGGTGGCCGCGCCTATTACAACTATCAAGCGGGCGTGAAATTTCCGGTCACCGAAGGACCGGGTATCAGCTCGTTCTACAAAGATTCGAGCGGCCATGTGTTCCACACCTACTCGTCATTCGGCCGCGGCCAGGAAAATTTTCTCGGCATCTACAACTTTCTCGACATCGTGACCAAGGGACGCGACGAGGACGAATTGCCTTACGGGATGGCTTGGGTCCAACAGAAGGACCGTTATGGCGACGATTCAGTCGTCGATCCATATGCGAAGTGACTATGTCGCACTAGATCAGGCCCGCACGGTGTTGCCGGAGATCGCGGCCCGTTTACATCAAGGCGTACCGGCATCCCTCGGCTGAAAAGTCAATCATGACAAAACGCCAATTCATTGAAGAAGACTTTGTCGTCGTTCGCGCGAAAGCATCGTCAAAATCGAAGCGAAGCGCCACACTTGCCTTTGGCGACGCAGTCGAAGTGCTGGGAAGCTTTCAGGTACGGACCTGTATTCGATAGTGATGGCGACACCGGCCTGCCTTTGCGGCTC
>CAUZSN010000196.1:0-4584 GCA_963582345.1 Planctomycetota bacterium | reverse complement strand
CCAGGCTACCGGCAGCACCTGTCAGAAAATGGCGGCGAGAAAAACCAAACGGATTAGAATTAAAATCATGCATGCGATTTTACGCTTCTCTCAGTTCCTGGTCACAAATTCACTGAGGTTGAAAATGGTGCCGGCAATTTGAGTCCACGCCGCGTGCTCGACCATCGATAGCTCAGGATCGCGAACTGATTCACCCATCGACAGCAATTCGTGCGCTGCGGCCTCATGATTTCCATAATAGAGTCGCTCACGCTGCAGCGCTTTTTCCAGCACTTGAAATTCCAATTCCGTTGCCGGTCGGGACAGAGCTTCCATCACCGCCCATTTGATTCGCGCGTGATCACTTCCCTCGCGATGCAATATTCGCTGCCCGAAAACTCGAGCCGCTTCCACGAACTGGACATCATTGAGCATCACCAGTGCTTGTAATGGAGTATTCGTTGTGGGACGCGCAACGACACACGTTTCTCGATTTGGCGCGTCAAACGCTGCCATGTTCGGTGGCGGAGCGGTCCGCTTCCAATACGTATACAAGGATCTCCGATAGAGTTTTCCGCCATGGTCCTGCACAAAGACTTGCGCCGTTGCCGGAGTACTGCCGTAGTGACTGATCTCACGCCACAGGTCCACGGGCGTATACGGGTTGACACTTGGTCCGCCCAAGTACGGACGCATCAGTCCACTCACCTTTAAAGCCCCGTCACGAATGAACTCCGCAGAGAGCCTAAACCTGGGCCCACGACCGAGCCACCGGTTGTCAGGATCTCGCTCCAGTTGTTCAGCAGAAGTGGCCGAGGATTGCTGATAGGTAGCGGACATCGCAATAGTTTTTACGAGCGATTTGATATTCCATCCGCTCTCGACGAAATCAACGGCTAAAACATCCAGCAATTCGGAATGAGTCGGCCATGCTCCTTGCGAGCCGAAATCGGCAGGCGTTCGGACAATCCCAGCACCGAACATCATCTGCCAGATACGATTCACATAGACGCGCGATGTCAGAGGATGGTTCGGCAGGGTAATCCAATGTGCCAGTGACAAACGGCTGACCTGTGGTTCCAAAGAAACCGGTAAGAAAATCGGGGTTCCCATCGTTACCTTGTCCGTCGGTTGCGAATAATCCCCTCGCTTTAGAATAAACGTGTCACGGGGTTTGGCCGCGACATTCATGACCATGGTCGGATACTCGCCCGTCAAATACTCAAACCGTTCCTCGGCGTTCGCCAGATCGACCCGTAATCGCTTCGTCTCGCGAGCGTGCCGAGTGAAATATTTTCGCAGCTTTCGCTGCTGTTCGTCCGTCCGTTGCGATTGTCTGGTTTCAAGTATCGAAACAACTTCGGGCGACAGAGCCGTCCCATCGTCAGTTCCCAACATAGCGAACAGCTCCATTCTTGCGGCGATCCGATTACCACCTGCGCCAAAATTGAGTTGCGTGGTAACGAAGTTTTTTTCCTTGGATGACAACGGCCGCGAGAATGTCACGGTTAAGTGTGTCGCTGATGCATGGTCCAGTCGCGGTGACCAGCCATTATGGCGTCGCGGATCGGCGCAGTTTTCCGGTCGATCTTCCGGTTCCCATGTACTGGCGGTTATTTTTTCCAGTGACAATAAACGAAATAAATCGACTTGATCCGCCGGGACTTCCCCGACACTTACGGAAATCGCCGTCAGTTTAAAGCTTCCTTTTTTGTGCAGCGCCTCGGGGATTTTATCGTGAGGTTTTTTCGGCAAACCGAATCCCCAACCACCCCCTGGAGCACTTTTCTCCGAATGAAAGACGACTCGCAGACCACGGATCGGCTGGTCAGTATCGGGAAGTCGCGCCAGCACATCATAGGCAGCAAGATCACCCGGCTGAGTGATCTGCACAAACTGGTCGTTACGGATCTCGAAGCCCGAGCCACGATTGGGAGTACTGACTTTCAGTAATTTCATCGGCAACAGCTTCAAGTCAGTTCCTCGACTGGCAAGTTCGGATTGTTGCCGGCGTTCCCATTGCAATAATTCAGCATCTGGAACGGAACCGAGTTGTTCTTTCAATTGTGATATTCGCCGTTGCAATTTCGGTAACTCTGTGGTTTGCAACACTGTTTTTGAATTCATATACGGCCTCGGATTGACGCCGCTGTTGCCGTCCAAACCGATATCACTCAGCGTATTGAAGTAGGCGAACAGTCGATAATAGTCTCGCTGAGAAATTGGATCGTATTTATGGTCGTGGCATTGAGCGCAGCCGACGGTGATTCCCAGAACCGCTTCACCCAATGTCTTGACTCGGTCGGCGTTGTAATTGGTGAGGTTTTCTTCGGGGATGGTTCCGCCTTCATGCGTCACCATGTTATTTCGTTGGAAACCTGTTGCAATCAAGTTCGAGCCGCTAGCGCCGGGCAGTAGATCACCGGCGATCTGTTCAATCAGGAACTGGTGATACGGTTGGTTGCTGTTGAAGGCTTGCAGGACCCAGTCCCGCCATAACCACATCTGCCGTCCACCGTCGATTGAAAAGCCGTTGGTGTCCGCATAGCGAGCAGCATCCAACCACTCAAGAGTCATCCGCTCGCCATAATGAGGATCTCTGAGTAACCGGTCGACAACTTTTTCGTACGCCCGTGGGTCTTTATCTGCAATAAACGCTGCGACCTCGTTCGCATTTGGGGGAAGGCCAGTCAAATCTAAACTGACTCGGCGAATCAACGCATATCGATCTGCCTTGGGTGAAGCCGTGAGGCCATGAGCAGCGAGATCCCGCCAAACGAAGCGATCGATTTCGTTGCCACCGTGAACTCCCGACGGGAGCTCTGGAAGCGGTGCTTTCTTAGGTGGTACAAAAGACCAGTGCTTGGAGTACTCGGCACCCTGGTCAATCCACCGGCCAAGCAGTTCTTTTTCTAGCTTGGAAAGTTCTCGGTTCGTTTTCCTCGGCGGCATGACCTCTTCCAAATCATCGTGATTGATCCGCCGCCACAGTTCGCTGTCAGATCTTACTCCGGGAACAATCGCACCGCTGTCGACTGCAACGCTGCGGACATCTAGCCTCAAGTCGGCCTGCCGAGACGATTCATTAGGGCCGTGACAAGCAAAACATTTATCCGAGAGAATGGGCCGAATGTCACGGCTGAAATCAATGTCGTCGGCCCAAACCAAGCTGGCCAGACAGTGAACCGCACAAAACAGTGCTAGGAATGTAGGATTGTGATGTCGGCTGATTGCAGAGTTCATAAAATCGCAAACCGGGACCAGATCGTCTGACTTAACCGATCAATCCAGGAATGGGTTCCCCGTGATAAATAGGCATCGGTCGGTCAAGCAGGTCATTCCAAGTTGCATTTGGAGGAAGTCCCAGTGCCTGGTAGATCGTCGCGGCCATATTCTCCGGTGTTTGGGGATCTGAGGCGGGATGTCCGCCAATTTTATCCGAAGAACCAATCACCGTACCGCCGTTGATTCCTCCACCGGCGAAAAACACGGTCTGTACCGCGCCCCAATGATCGCAACCGGGCAACGCATAGTGTTCCGGCAGTCGCGAGATCTTGGGAGTCCGGCCAAATTCACCACCCATCACCACCAATGTGGATTCCAACAGTCCCCGATCGTCGAGATCATCCAACAATGCCGAGACCGCTTGGTCCATCGGCGGAAGCAAATAGTTTTTCAGGTATGGAAACGCATTACCGTGCGTGTCCCACGTTTCGTTATTTCCGAGGTTGACTTGGACAAGGTTGACACCGGATTCGACCATACGGCGAGCCAGCAACAGGGACCATCCAAATACGTGTCGACCATATCGGTCCAGAGTCTTTGCGTCCGCAGTTTCGACATTAAAGACATCTTTCAATTTCCCTTCGGTCAACATCGAAATCGCTCGTTGTTGAAACCGGTCGAAAGGTTCGACTTCGGCCAGCTTTGCAAGTTGCTTTCGCTGCCGGTCGACTTGTTCGAGCAATCCAACGCGATTGCTGAACCGTTACTTGGTGATACCAGCAACTGATAGTGATTTCAATCCCTGTCAGCCCTTAAACCTAGCCAACAGCCCTCCTTTTCTCAAGATTCTGCCCCGTTGTCCGTCCATTTCTCCCGCGTCATGGGGCGATCGGACAGGCTTGTGCTACGATCCGGGCCGTTGGCTTGCCCGAGAATCCAGTCAGCAGGCGCAACAGCCTGGTGGGATGAGTCACATGCGGCAACATGTGCCTAACGCTGCGCGACAAAGTATAACGGTACCACCACAAATACTAGATCACCGTATGGTCGCAGGAAGCATAAAAAATGGAGTGTGTCAGGTGATTCCGTGCAAAAGCGCGCAAACAGACCCACTGTAAACTCAAGAAAGTATCAGCACTTGCGACGGTGTTATATATGGAGTCCCGCTGAGGGCAAGGGCGGGGATAGTGGTTCAAAGTCTGGGCGGAACGGGTCCCATTCGGGCCGGGCATGTTCCCTGTCCCGACATGACGTCAAATCTCAGCCTCGTCGGTCCGTTGGCAGATCGTCCGGCGCCTCCAGCAACATGGCTAGCCGATGGCAATCTTCGGCTGGCAGTGATGCGCGCAGTGCGACGGCGAGTGATTGGAGCATCTCGGC
>CAUZSN010000195.1:0-4586 GCA_963582345.1 Planctomycetota bacterium | reverse complement strand
CCTTTCCCAATACTTCCACGCCCCGCGCATCATCAAGATACGCCAAAGCTTCCGCCGCGTAAAACTTCACCACTTCTTCGTCCGATTTAAGCCCGCTCGCCAACACGTCCACGGCGTCCTGCCCCAAAGCTTCCAGACGCAGCGCAGCCAACGCTGTTGACGTCGGATCGTGCAGCTGAGTCTGCAGCAAACGCAGGTAAGCAATCTGTTCCGACGTGTTCAGACGAAGTGGAATATATTGGATGACGCGAAGGTAGCGCGGTATATTGTGCTGGTATCGCGAGTGCAGCTTTAACTCGATGTACAGGTCCGTTTTGGGCGCCGCCATTCCTTGCTTGATGCCGTTCCGGTAGCCATGAAAACGAGCATTAATGGCGGCCCCCACAAGGGAACTCATGCGGACGGACACTTGATCACTGCGCATCACCAGCCGCAGATCTCTCGATCCCACCGCGATGCCACCGCCCAAAATTCGCCCACGAACCTCGTTGACTTTGTCGTCCGTCCCCTTCACAAAGGAATCGATTAGAATTGGGCCTTCGGCGAGTGCCATCACATGGCCGTCGTGGATTGCGTTATCCCCCAGTACGGCAAATTCCATCAACTTTGTTGGCATTAACCAGCTGCCGCGCAAACTCGTTGTGAGTGACTTGGTTGGAACACGCACCTCCACGTCAAACCGGTCACCCTTCTGGACACCCGGCGGCAGCAGACCCATGACCAGGCCCAAAGACGTGTTTTCTGACATCAAAACCGCATTGGGGTTCTCAACTTGACGTTTTTGCATTTCGCTGATCAAACGCGAGCGCCGATTCGACGGCGGCGGATCACTCCCCGTCCCGTCCAACCCAGTGATCAACGCAACCGACTCCAGTTGGATCGGCCGCAGTCCCGTTGCGGCGGTGTAAGTTCCGACGGTTTTTACTTCGGATTCCTCCTCGGACTCTTGATCCGATTCAGATCTCGACGCACGAATCGTAGACTGTGCGCAACCTGACACAACCAACGGCGCCAGCGCCACGAAGCAAACGAGCGAGCGAATCAACCACGGCGAACCGTAACCGTCAAAATCCCATGTCATGGCCTGGGGAATCTCCGTAACGAATTTCTTCGACGAGACAGTGGTGCCACCGTAAAGATAGGAGTGGAAAGAGTAGTAGCGGGCGTGACTGCGGTCAAGCGCGAAAATGGCCAGGCAGATTGTGAAATTGGTGCTTTATTTTTTGTATATAGCCTGAGGCAACTCCCACCAGATGACATGCCGAAAATCCGGTTAAATTGGCTATATTCTCCATTCCCACACAGAATCATAGAGGACATTTCAGTGAATGAACTCACACAATTGATGGTTGATACGATTCGAGACGCTGCTAGCAAAATGACTGGTCCAGATCGGTGAGCATTGGGGGTAAAAGTTTGTTGGCACTATCTTTGCGGAGACGAGCGACTTACGGAAACGGTTTTCAGATGGTCGCGGCACACGGTTGCTAAGGGATTGAATAAGTTGCGAATAGGAAAAATCATTGAGAATCGGTCGCGAGCAGGAAAGCAGAAGACGGAAGGAAAAAACCCACAACTCGCCAATGATATATGCGATCTCCTGGAACCGAAGTCCCGAACTGTCAGAGCCTCTTCAAGGACACCCGCATGACGGCCAGGGCTGTGCATCATGCGCTGATTGAGGAAAAAAACTCTACCGATGAGGAGTTGCCCAGTGATAATACGATTGGCGTGATGCTCAACCGCATGAACGATAAGCTGCGGCGGGTGCAAAAGGCCAAACCTGAAAAAAATCAAGGAGGTGGATGCTACCTTTGGCAACGTGCATCGGATGAACGCAGAGTCGGACGCGTGAGAAGATTGCTTGCGGATCTCCGTGGATACCAGGGCAATCTTGAAACTGGGAGAGCTTTCACGGCGCGGTCAATCACGCGGACAAGAAGCCGTCAAGGCGCAGGGCAAGAATCTGAATGTCAAAGAGAAGTTCGTTCCATTGGGGAGATTGGAAGTAGTCAGCGGCGTGTTGACCCTCCTCTTCGGGACGTCACACGCGAAACCAGTAAATTCATCGTCGGTTGTCTTGAAAATTGGTGAGAGGACCGGAAGAATCAACGTACTCATATCCGCAAACTGGTGATCAATCTCGATCATGGGCCCGAATTGGGAAGCGGATGCAGGCAGTTCATCCAACGAACGATTGAATTCACGGACCGATATCAACTCAACATTCACCTAGTTTACTATCCACCGTATCATCGTGCATACAATCCGGTGGAACGTGTTTGGGGCATCTTGGAAAATCATTGGAATAGAACGCTCCTGACGGACCGCGAGACTGCCATTGGATGGGCGAAAACCATGACATGGAAAAGTATTTCCGCCATCGTAAAGATGCTTGCAGGCACCTACGAAACTGGGGTCAAAGTCGGCACTAAAGCATTCAACAGCGACAAGAACGTCTCTGTCGTCACCAACCACTTCCCAGGTGCAACGTGGTGATTAACCCGGCAACCGAGTAAACAGGAGGAAAGCCTGTAAACACACAAACCGGGAGTTGCCTGAGAATTAATACAACCTCGGGATTGGCAGACGTAAGAACAGAGTAAGTCCGTCTACTCGTTGCCTTGCCCCGTGCGTGGAGCTGTCGCCAGATCCAACACCAGGAGACCCGTGGAAATCGCCACAAAAAGAAAAAAGAAATGCATGGGAGCTACGCTTCTGCAGTCGTTCCGTCAGGCACTCCGCTACAAAGAAGTTGCCTCGAATTAAGTCCGTTTAAGTCCATCGAGAGTAGAAGAGTTCAACAGTCTAGCCCTGACGCCCATCCCTGCCAAGTCCTATTTGCACCTGCGTCAAGCCAAATCTCGATCTTCGAATAAAGTCAAGGCGAGAAGCATGAAAAACACGGTAAACAGGACACAATAGGCAAGGCTCCAAGCCAGATAGTCCAGCGGGACCGGTACTCCAGCAGCGACAGCGGCTTGCACGTTGAAATGGTCCAGCACCGGTACCACCGTAGCAATCAACTTGCCAATAAACACCACCGGCTCAAAGACTTCGCGCACCTGGGCAGATTGTACGATCAGGGGGGTCAAATGTCCCAGGACGTAGACGGAAAACATCACTAGAAAGTTCGCCAGCAATGGCAGACGAGTCGAAATCGCTACGCTGAGCGAGGTCAACACGACCGTTTCAAAGAATGCCAATACGAGGCCTGGCACGGTGCGGCCCATCTCTAAAAAGCAATCCTGCCAGACAGGATCAGGGTTCGCTGTCTCGCGCGCGTCATACACAACTTTATACGAAATTGATGCAAGAAAAATCGTTCCCAAAACCAAAAAAAGTAGGAAGACTATCCACGTGATGCCGATGAATTTTCCCAGCACAAATTGGCGCCGTCCAACCGGTTTGGACAGCACGGTGAGCGCCGTTCGCCCTTCAATCTCCTCGGCAACCGAAGTACCAGCCGCGTAGACGGCAACGAGGAGAGACAACACCATGAGCAACGTCAGACCGGAGTCTTTCAGCATTTTCACGTCTTCACCAAAGGTGTTGTAGGGGACGAAAATGAACACCAGCAGCAAGAACACGCCTAGACTCATCGCAATGAAAAATAACGGTTGCGCCATTTCCGATTTGGCGGTCGACATGGCGATCGCAGAGACCTTGGGGACCAGCGCGCGGCAGGCCAGATAGATCGCAAAAATCGCAAAAACACTTATCGCAATTAGAGGTATCGATTTGACTTCGGGATACCGAAGATCCGTGACTTTGGTAATCTTTATCTTCGCGGTTTCTGTTCCCAGATTGCGAATATAAAGCGATTCGACCTGCGAATCAGGGAATATCTGGGCCGCTTTTTCCGGCGGGAACCAATCGAACGATTCGCCACCCGAAACGCGAAACGTTTGCCGCATTTCTAGATTGTCCGCGGGTCGGGTCGACACGTAAATGTCTTCGGACGTTTCAAAGACCAGATACTTTAGTTCGTTGACACGAAAGGGCACTGGGACAGCGTGCTCGGGCGGCTGGTAAAATGGTGACTTCGTTGCCTCCGTATCGCCTGATTCGGCCTGGTCAGCACGGGTCGGGCTGTTATCCGCATCGACGGCCGGCAAGTCATATTCAACCTCAGCCGTTCCGACGAACGGGATTCGCGTAATCGCTGAGAGGATCTCCTGACGATCGTCAACACCAAAAGAACAAACAACGCCGATAAGCGCGAACAGCGAGACAATGATCAGAATCGGCCACAAGATGCCTTCGCGAACCGCTTCCGCCGCAATCTTGCTCGCGCGGCGAGACATGAGGGACATGATTCCCCAAGCCGCCCCCACCAGTAACAATCCGACGAGTGCACCCAGACCCAGTACCCAGATTGGGGTGACCCAAGTCATCAACGTCGTGCCGAACAGAGGCGTCATTAGTGTCATAGCTCCTATTACGTACGCTGACGAGAGGATGTTCTCGTCCAGGGATGGCACGGTCAGAATCTGATATCGAAGCTCACAAACTATTTTGCAGGAGTAACTTGCGTCCGTTCGCAGTCGTTGATGTGGTGTCCCAACTCGCCGTCAATCCGACGG
>CAUZSN010000194.1:0-4588 GCA_963582345.1 Planctomycetota bacterium | reverse complement strand
ATTCAGGCAACAGTGGATTATAGCAGATATCAATTTCGATCTGAACAGCGTTTTCGATCGTCTCGACCGACAAGTCACAATCTCGCAATTTGCACGCTATCCTAAGGATGAAGTCGTTTCTCTCACCTTCTGAAATTTGACCAGAAATGGACCGCTGGGAAGATTTGGCCTTTCTTTCACCTTTCTTTAATCTCTTGACAACCTCAGATGGCAGTTCGGTGGTATCATTCTCATGGATCGACAGTCCCTGCAGCCATTCGTATCGTAAGCCAGTGGGATGTACGGACGGCGGCACAACGGACATGGTTCCCTTGTCGTTGCCAATGCGAAACTCAACATCCTCGATTTTCAGGACGGCTTTTTCGGGTAGCCCGGAAGGACGACGAAACAAACGATGTTTGCCTCTTTTACTTTGCCATGTAGGAGTCTTCGGAATCTTCCCACCGAATAGTATTTTCAGATTGGCTTCGGCTTCGTCTGTGTCGCATTCAATGTCCAAAAAATTGGACTGGAACAGAACGATACCGATGTTGTAGTTCTTTCCGTCCAATGCGTTACCGAACTCTTGCTTCGACAGTCTCGTGTTGTGTCACCGCTTCGCGATTGCACGCTTTCCATTCACGGGCACGACCCAGAACCCATGCTCATGCAAGCGATGAGCTTCGCTGATGAAGGTCGGTTGACCGTTACGTGTCGGACGTTTCGACATACTAAAAATATCGCTTGATTGCAGTTCCGGGTTTTGTCGGCGCCGACGAATGGGTGTAGTTTGGTGTGTGCGGCAGAGGATAAGCGCATCGAGATCATCCGCCACCTTGGACGTCCACCGGGTGTCAACGAAACGTCTACGCCTCTCAATTCGCCGGAATTTAGCAGCGTAAGAATTTGGTGCTGGGAGAGGCCGAGAAGTTCGGCGACCTGCTTGACAGAAAGGGCAGGGGCGGTCATTCTTGCCTCTCCGTCTTGCTGGAAGGATAGCGGTGTTCTTCGCACCAAGCTTCAAGGTCGGCGGGACGAAACCGATACTCGCCGTCTGGAAGTAAGACAGAGGGCAGGCTGCCACACTTTGCCAACCGAGTCGCACGGCTGAGGATCATGTCCAGCAGTCGGCCGGCGTCACGCGCGTTGATGAGTATTGGCACGTTTCGCATGCCCGTACTCTAAGCCAATTTTTGCGAGTGGCTAGGCTTACTCCGCCGTGTATTCACAGATACGTAATTAAACCTAGTTTCGCCTCGATTAAACCCAGCTTCGCGCAGCTAGTCGAGATCACCACCGAGCTTGCGAACGTCTTCTCGGTGTAATCGCCAAGATTGCTTGGTCACTATCTCGCGCCTCAACTGTCCATCGTCTATGCGATCCTTCACCCAATCGATCGCATGCCTCATTCGCTTTGCGCACTCGGATGGTGACTCCGGATGTAGGTACGGGTCGGGCAGATTCTCCCACCGGTCTTTAGCTTTGGTGAATTCGAGTTCTATCTCCGCAGCCACTTCGTCTGCGTCAGGCAACACTGCCACTTGCTTGCGGCCGATGACTTCGACACCAAACCGTTCTCTATTCAGAACCTGTACCATTTCGATGGCAGCTTCATGAGCGGTTGGTGCCACAACATCACCAAGCCGAACGGCAGAGTCTCGCGTCCGTCTCAGTTCCATCGCCACATTGCGAATGGCTTCACGAGCGTCGTCGTTGCTCTGGTTCAATTCGCGCCGGAACTTCGTGATCACGTCCGCATCTTCATCGTCTTCCATCAAGCCACGGATACTGGTGGACATGCTTGCGAGATAACGGGCGGCATTTGCGGCAGATTCCAGGTCGTCGTATGGCATGGTCGTACCTTTCAAAAAGTGGGCCGACCGGCCGGCGACATGGAAAAAGTGAAAACCACGTCAACCGGTCAGTCGTAAAGCGACGATCAACCGCCTACCCAAATAATCAACCAGCGAAGAGCTTCAACGCCGGCGCTTCGTCGTCAGAATTCGTCGTCACTTCGACGGAATTGCTAATCTTAGGTGACGAACTCTTCGGCCCGCTGACATCACCGTCTGTGCCATCCGGCCATAACCAGCCGTGTACGAAGCCGACCACGCGGCGCAGTCGGTCATCTCCGATCCTCTCGCGATAGGCGGCTGACATACCCTGCGGCACGTGCCCCATTATCGAGTCAACCGCAACTTGATCCAATATCTCACCGCCTACGGTTTCAAAGCCGTTCCGTAAAGCATAAAAACCTCGACGCGAGCGCTTCAGGTCAATCCTGCGTATCAGTCTTAAAAAACCTTGACCTATCGCATCTTTCGTCGTGCCAAGATTTGAAACTGTAACCCAAGGAGCACCACGGACCGTCAAATATAGCAGCTTGGAATCCGCCGAAACCTTCGCCTTCGGACGCATCGGTAGCCATTCACGAATCGCCGCCACAGTTTCCGGCCAGAGCGGAATCCGTCGAGGTACGGCGGTTTTGACACGAACAAAATCTAGCCACCCAGCGTCTAGGTCCACAGATCTGGTCGGAAGGTTTGCGAGGTCTGTCTGCCCGAATGCGCAGTTAGCGGCCAAGAGCACCATCGCCTTCAGCGGTTGCTTTGCTTCGGCGAGAATTTTCCGAAGATCCGCCGATTCAAACATGCGGAGCCCATGTTCGGATTTGTGAGCTTCCTTCGCTCTGCGGACCATTTCCAGCTTCGGCTTGGCGAAAGCTTGACCAAAGCGAATCGGGGCCAGAATTAACCCAGCGTCAAAGGCAAATTTGAAGATGCTTCGTACCCGTTGCAGAGCGGTTCGCAGTGCGATTGCTCCCCTTGTCTTGGCCAACTTCGCACGAAGCTTGCGAAAGTCATTCGGCGTCAAGTCCGTGACGGTTCGCTGATTTCCAAACACACTAATTAGATTCACGCAGGAGTCGTAATGCCCCCGCCAAGTCCTGAAATTGATTTCCTCGTCGTCGTGTTGCTGTTATTTGTGCGCAAGGAACTGATTGCATAAATCGGCAACGGTCAGACCTTCGGTTTTCGTGCGAGGCTCACGACCCGCCAAGAGATCGTCTTTCTGATCGAGCCAGATTTCTAGCGCCGCCTTGCCTTTGGGATCATCAGCGACCTTGCCGAAATAGAAGACTCGATCTCGGATTTTCTTGCACCAATAACCCGACCCTTGATGAATCAACAAAGGAAAATCGGGACGAGGATTTTTAAGACGGCGGCGGGTTTTCGGCGGGTAGAATCAGCCATTGCAGCACCTCTTCGTGTTAAGGGAAGGTGTTGTCGGGCTCCGACGAATGTAATCCAAAGGGCGCTATTATTCTACATTTATTTATATCAGGCGTACAATAAATCATATAGTAAAAGTGGCTAACAAATGGTCATTTTATGTAAGTTATTTAATGACACATATTTATTTATATAAAAAATTGTACTTAACGCCGTTGCCGTGAATTGCCGTTCATAACAACTCCCGCCACGGGTCATCCGCGATTGAGTGTTCTTGCAATCACTGGGTGCTTCACCGATATTCAGGGAAAGGCGCTAACCCGTTACCGGCCGCGCAGGCTGGGAATGTTAATCAAACTTTGTGCCGTCCCAAACGGCTCCATCGAAAGGATCGCAATGTTGAAACTAATCGGTTTGGTATTTGCCATCACGGTCATATGCTACAGCAGCCTCGTCCTTGCAGGTGACGTGAAGAGAACTCCGGATGTCGTCTACGGCCACAAATATGGTCTCGCGCTGACATTTGACGTTTTCACACCATCAGAAAATGCCAATGGCGCCGGTGTGCTGTTTATGGTGAGCGGAGGATGGTACTCGCGATGGTCACCGCCGGAAAGAATGGAAAAACGATTCAAGCCGCTGACAGACAAGGGCTTCACCGTGTTCGCAGTCCGGCACGGCAGTAGCCCAAAGTTTTCGATCCCGGAAGCGGTCGAAGACGTTCGCCGCAGCGTACGGTACATCCGATTGAACGCCGAGACATTCCACGTTAATCCCAATCGTTTGGGCGTCTTCGGCGCCAGTGCCGGCGGGCATCTTTCCTTGATGATCGGGACGGATTCGGACGATGGAGATTCGAAAGCAGAGGATCCCGTATTGAGCGTGAGCGACCGAGTGAATGCCGTCGTGGCATGGGTCGCGCCGACTGACTTGCAGATAATGGTCTGGAAAGCTCCCGGGCGTCTACCAGCTTACGAACGATACCCGGCGCTGAATCTCGATATCGAAACCGCCAAAACCTATTCACCACTCGTACATGTCACAAAGGATGATCCTCCGACGTTGTTGGTCGTTGGAGACAAAGATAACTTGGTTCCAATCAAACACAGCCAAAATATCTACGCCGCGTTTCAAGAAGCCAATGTGTCAAGCCAACTGCTCGTTCTCGAAGGTGCCGGTCACGGTTTCCGGGGCGAACACGCGGAACGAGCCATGAATGAACTGGTGGCCTGGTTTGAGAAACACCTGGCAGCCGAATAGACATCCGATGCACGATCAGTCCAAAAACATTGCGCAGATCGAACACACCCGACACCGTAGCGTTGCAAATTTCATAGTGAATTTGGTGGCGGCCCTTGTCAGTTACACATACCAGC
>CAUZSN010000193.1:0-4620 GCA_963582345.1 Planctomycetota bacterium | reverse complement strand
AGATCAGATCTCTTCCGAATTCAAGGGGCCCGTCACTCTCGCCGACGGGCCACCAGAAATGAGGATACAATCCGGCCGCGCCTGCTTGAGTCGCTTGGCAACTTCGACGAGGTACGGAGAAGATCACACATAGATGGACATGCCGGCCAGATCGGGTTCATGGGCCAGAATCGCATAGACGTCGACGTTGACATGTTCCAGGTCAATCAACGTCACTTTGGAATCCTCGAGTTCCGGATCGCAAACGAGTGCTGCCATGACGCGTCGAATGCCATAACTGGGCAATTCAAATTTTCCCAGTTCATTCGCGTCGATGAGTGGTGTCGTACAGGCCGGGACGATGTTTCTTGCAACAGTCATACGGTCACATTGAGTTGCAGAACTATGCAAGGCCGGCTCTTCTAGGATGGCATCGCAAATTGAAGATACACATATTGCAGCAAGCGTTGTTTATGGAGCCATTGGAGCATGAGGGCGGACCGCGCCAGTGGATCGCCCGGATCGGTCTGTTCGTCCAGTTCCTGAGGGACCGTAAACCGGTGGCTGGGTAGTGTTTCGTCAGTGGCATCAAAAGTGTTTTGACAATTCAGTCCGGCAAGTGAAGCAGTTTCGCAAAGTTCCTCAAGCTTACCCCATGGATGAGGCCAGGGTCCGTATCCGTCGTTCAGTGCGGCGGCGACACAAAAGCCAGGCATGCGAGCCTCAACTCGGTCGCGATGCACCACAATGTCCGAAATCACCAGAATACCACCTGGCCGGAGGAGCCGAGCGGTTTCTTCAAAAAAAAGTTGCCGCGACTGGAAATGAAACAGGGCTTCGATGCAGAGAATACGATCGAAACTGTTGTCAGCAAACGGCATCCGACAGGCGTCTGCCTCGTGCCAGTGGAATTGATTTCCTGGCACGGCCTCAAGTTGGGCGCAAACGTGTAACTGCCGAGGATCAATATTGACCCCGACCAGCGATACCCGCTGAAACGTTTCATTGATCCGCTGCAAGGTCCCTCCCAAGCCACAACCGACATCGAGTACGTGCTGTTCGTGCTGTAATTGGGCCATCTCCAGAAGGATCTCATTCATCCTGGTTTGGGCCGCGTTGAATTCTTCGCTCGACAGAGGCGCGTCATCTGCCGGTGGTGAATCCCAGTGGCCCAGGTGCACGAACCGGCCTTGCCGGCCTTGGCGGAAAGCCTCCAGTAGGTAATCAAAGTAGGCTGGAACTTTTTGCGTCACGCCGGACTTCATAGCGGTTTATCCCCAGCAGTACATGGCTTCTTGGTTTCGACTTAGCGCCATGAAACTGCACATCGCCCATCGTTTTCTGGAACCGACCACTGGCGAGACGCGGTGCAGGTACTGCCCCGAATCCACCAGGATCATCGACCCGGCTGGCAGTTGAAAGGCAACGGATTCAATGCCATCGATATTCGGTGGTTCCGCGCGATCGTCGTTGGTCAGTGTCTTGGCTTCCACGTCGCGTGTGGAGTTATAGATCTCCAGGGCACCGCCGTCCTCGGGTTGGCACAACGAAACAACAAAGGACATGATGTGGCTGTCAACCAGAGTTCGCAGGTGTGCATACGAGGGACGGATGGTTTGTTCGTTGTCGACGTGAGGCGGAATGAAGCCACCTTCCATATGAGCTCGGATCGTGGTGAACATATAGTGCGAACCCGGTTCAGGACCGGGTGGCGTCTGGAACGGCCGACCGTTGTCGAGGGTCGAGAGGATAGGTGCTAGGTAATCGTTCACGCCGAAATCGCGCGGAAAGAGTTCTTCAAGCTGCGCCATGAATACCGGAGCTTCGGCGAAATAATAGTGTAGATCGTCGGTCAGATTCAGGTTGCAGCCGAAAAACCACGAACGAAAAGCTTCGGGGAACCAAGTTTGCACGAAGGGTGGATCGCGCTGTTCGAGTCGATCAACAACTTCCTCAAGGATTGCCGGATCGTAGAGGTTGTGGACCAGAACTCCATGCAGTTCGCCGCGGCGCATGCGATCCAGCGCATTGGAATGCCGGGACAATTCCGCTATGTCGATTTCTAATAACCGAAAGAACGGCTCCGGATCTGTAGGATTTGATGGCTCTGCAGGCATGAAATGCTACCCGTGGTTCATCAGAGGCAATGCATGGGGTTTTCGCGTCCCGACTTCGGGCCATTAAAAAATACCGTAATACCCACTCTTGAGGATTCGCAGGTCATCGTCATTCGACGTGTAATCAAACCCGACGTCGTACAGCAGGTGATCGAGTTGTCCGCGGTGGGTTTCGACGAATTGCCGGATCGCCGGCGGGTACTGTAACCACGCCAGGAAAAAAATAAGCTGATCGACATTCACTCCGGAAAAATACGCCGTGTCATGAGTTTGCTTATTGGCAACGCAGATCGTATGACATTCACGAAGTTCTGGCCGCAGGACGTTGTTAATATCGATGATTGTGTCATCTAAATGCACCGAGCTTGCGATCTTGTCGGCGACTTCGGTCAATTGTCGCTTCCCGTCGAAAAAGAAATAGAAATTCTCGAGCGTCTTGCTCGTAGCCGTGATGGCGTAAGCGATGCCCGAAGAGACGATGCTACCGGGATTGCCGACGTACATGTGTACCACGTCCAGATCTCGTTGCCCGCTGGCCAGTGCATCGTCAATATCAATGGAGAACATGAAGTAGGGCAGCGTTTCGTTGATGGTGAACTTGCACGGTGCTATATGAGCGATCGACTTGAGCACGCGCGCAATCGATACGTCGCGAGAGCGGCGCTGGTAATCGTAAAGATAGAACTCCCATGCCAGCCGGTCGCCGATGAGTTTCGTTCCCCAAACGGTGCGGAATCTTCCGATTTCGTTTTGGATTGACTTGACAATGTCGAATGCACCGGCGCTGATCCCTGCCACGTCAAAAGAATGAAATAGTAAATTCACCGGTCGCAGTTTGTGTTCGACTTTTGCTACAGGGGAGTACGGCCACCAGCAGTAATTAAAGTAGCGGTCGCCAGCGGCGGTGTGTTCCAGCCACTTGGGATCCGACTGCACATGATTGGTTGCATGGCCATCTGCAACAGAATTGGGTTTGGTCGGCAATCCTGACCATTGTTCGGCCCCGTAATAGACGTTAAAGAAATCGGACCCATTTCGATGCGTACCACCAGCCAGATGACCGGCTGGGAAATGCCGGATCTGGTCGACAAATGCGTTGATCTTGTCTGTGTCTTGAGAAAACCGCTTTGCCATTTGCACAATCTCCGCCCGCAAATCGGCGATCGTCAGTTCGGCGTCATAAAGGTTCAAATCAAATGAACGACGCGGGTTGCTGGCCTCATTGACTTCCAGGTATTGAATTTCCCGGGACGGCAGTCGCTCAGCAGTCTTCTTCAAGATGGAATCTGCGATGCTCAACGAAGGTGATGAATTTTCGCACGTGTAGATTTGCTTCAAGCGATCCTGGATCTGGAAAAGTTCAAGATGAGGATACAACCGATAACAAGTGCGCACGGCCTGTGAGGGCTTGCATGGATTCCATTTGAAGGCCAGGTGCAACTGTAACGGGCCGTGGTCCGGGTCGAAGACGATGTTGGAAATCGGGTACTCAAGATAGACTTTGCATATCCGTTGCTCGGGATCGTCCTCCAGTCCCCAGTGGACAAACTCCGCGTCCGCCAACTCTCGAATGGCCTCCTCCAGCATAGGATCCGGCATCTGCAAATCTCGACAGATTCCGGCAATGGATTCTTCGGGAGAATTCGGGATCGCCTCTTTGGTGACCGACATCAGAAAACGGTCGGGCGACAGACCTGCGGGGGATAATCGAAACGATCGCTCGAATCGAAACGGGGCACCGAGTCCGGCGACGGCGGCAATGAGTTGTTCCTGGTCCACAACGAAGTCCGCCAAGTTTTACACGGTTCACCAAAGCATACGTTGACAAAGTGTGCCGTTGGTGGCCAACGTTGGCCTGATTAACGATTTGAGGATGCGTCGACCGATTCGTCCATTGGATAGGGTGTGAGTACATCTTCCATCCAACCGAATTTTTTCGTGTACGCTGTATTAAGACCCAGGCATTGGGTCGATCCGCAGGCGTCCTTGTAGACACATTGATGAAATCCGTTGCGCATGAACTCGGGCCAAAATTTAGGATCAATCAGCAGTTTCGGCTGAGTATTATCCAAGACATCGCGAGCATCTCCTAACAGGCATTCGGGAAAATTCTTCAACTCGATGGCGCGGTTGTAAACTTGAGCCAACCGGATCGCCTCCAGTAAATACGGAAGCGTATCCAAATGCGAGACGACAAGGTCTTTGTCGTCATTTTCGCTCATCGGCCAGTACGTCCAGAAGTCCATTTGGACCAGTCGCTTCAAGTGCGAGAACAACTCGACCATGGCCGGCAAGTGCTGGTAGCTGCGGGCGGTGATCACGGTGTTGGTAAGCGTCTTGACTTGTTCAAACTGATCCAGGTTTTCCAATCCGTGGACTGTTTTTTCAAATGACCCGGGGACTTCAGTGATGCGGTCATGCGTTTCAGCATCCGCGGCCGTGACGCTCACAAAATATTCATCGATTCCGGCGTCAATCAACTCGTGGCAGTAATCGAGGTTTGCGAGCCTCATCCCGTGCGTTT
>CAUZSN010000192.1:0-4620 GCA_963582345.1 Planctomycetota bacterium | reverse complement strand
TTAGGCTGACCTCGTCTCGCAGAAATAATCGAAACCAGGGGGCTTGTCAAGTATCTTGGCTGTTTTTTCCCGTTATGGGCCGGCCTGGCGGAGCCCAGATTTGAACTGCTATCCCCAACCCTTCCTGGGTTTGCATTTTCGACGGAGCGCCCGGGGGTCTATGAGAAAAACAATGGCCGTATGACGCACGAGTTTTTGAGGGTATCAAGAGATGTCAAGTCGACCTGCGATCGCGCGACTACTACCGCGGCCTTGCTTACGGCAAGAAGGGTGAATACGACCAAGCGATCGCGGATTACACCGAAGCGACAAGGATGGATCCTTCAATTGAGTTAAATCCTGAATGTGCTCACGCCTACCACAACCGGGGCATTGCTTACGGCGAGAAGGGTGACTACGAACAAGCGATCGCGGATTACACCGAAGCCATTCGCATCAATCCCGACTTGGCCTACGCGCGACAACAACCGGGGCATTGCTTACGACAAGAAGAGTGAATACGACCAAGCGATCGCGGATTACACCGAAGCCATTCGGCTAGGGTATGAGCGGTGCCGGTTTGTGTGTTCTCTGGGCTGTGGCTAACGACAACCCAAATGCTAGTTATCCAGAGACTTTCACCTCACACAGCGGTCGAGTAAACTTCTAGATATCTGGAACTGTGCATTGAGAGATTCAGAAGTTTAGTCGTTAGAATGACGACCACTGGAGGTGTTTAGGATGCCACAGCAATGGTACTGCCAAATTATGGGCTCCGATATTGGCCCATTCACTCCAACTGAACTTCGGGAAATGGTGCGATCGGGCCAACTAACACCAGATGCTCTCATACGCAAGGCCGATTCCGAACGCTGGACAACTGCCGAAAACGTTAAAGGGCTATTCGCGACTCCAGCCGCACCGCCTGCGCCCCCGCCGCAAAGCCAGCTGACGGCGGCCGCCTCACGGCCGCGTATTCCTAGTATTTCGACGTCGAACGCCGCAGATCGTTCAAAGACTTTTCACCAGCAAATACGTGGACGCACAGATTACGCGAGCCAAAACTTGATGCCCGGTGAGACGATTCTGTACGCTGCGAGCATCCACCCACTGATTTTATTTCCCCCAGCGATCCTTTTTTTGTGTTTCTTTCTCGGACCCATCATGCTTATTGCCGAATGGGGCACGGGCATTGTGATTGTTTTTATACTTCTTGGGTTGTCTTCGCCATATTTTGCAATTAAGGCGCTGATAATCCTTCTCACCACAGAGTGTGTCCTGACCGATAGACGCGTACTGGCGAAAACCGGTCTTATCAGCCGAGAATCAATTGAACTGCTGTTGGGAAAAGTCGAGGGCCTTCAAGTAAAACAAGGTATCCTTGGCCGCATCTTCAATTTCGGAACCATCATCATCAGTGGCACTGGAGGTTCAAAGAGTCCGTTTCGCGGAATAACCGAACCTCTGCATTTCCGAAAACGCGTCCAGGAACAAATTGGAGAGGTTGAACACTAGTTGAATATTTTTCCTGTGGAAAATTGAACAATGAATCACGGCACCCAAGATCGCTCTTCGCAGTTCGCCAATGGTATGCTGGATGTATTATCACAGCCTTTGGAGAAACTGCCCGACGTCGAGATAGATGCGGAGAAAACTAGAAATGCGGCTTTGTGCATAACTGATTTTCTTTGTGCGAAGCTCGCACAATCTGGTATTGCTCCGCAGTCAGTCGAGCGAACGACATTCAGCTGGAATGACGGGTTCGTGAACATAAGGACTGCTGTCAAAGACCATTTGTGGACCAACCTGCGACTAACCTTCGTCGAAAATTACAGACAGATAAAAACAAATGCCGCTGGTGTCTACTTAATGATTGCATGGCAACCAAGTGACACTCACATGCACCTGTGGGCTATCCCAGAAGACGTCGTCTATGAGGCACTGCCAAATCATCCTGTCGGAGAGCTGACGGAAAAACGCACCATACGAATTCTGCCCGGAGTAAATAAGTTTGAGCGCTGCACCGATTCACCCGATCTGACGCCATATTACAGAAAAATTGAATGGACCCGGGACGAGCGAACAAAGTTGATCGAGGCGGTTAAGACTGATGAGGTTGCACGACAACGAAATCGGGACTTGGATGGCACAAAACAATCAACCACCGACGTATTCATCCTAAAGGCCCAAGATACTGACGGAACTGGCATCCTTACGGAGAAAGGATTTGTTGTTCAGAAAGGGACGTTGGCTCGCAAGGAGATTGTGCTATCTGCTGTCACAGCTATAGCACCCCGTCGTGAGCAACTGCTCACCGAAGGGATCTTAGAAGAACACAACGGCCAACTACGGTTCACACAAGACTACACGTTTGATTCACCCAGCGGCGCATCAGCGGCAGTGTTGGGTAGAACATCGAATGGCTGGGTTGTTTGGAAACATCCTGATGGCCGGACACTTAGCGAAGTGAAGCGTGTCAAACGTGCCAGCGGCGAAGTGCTGCTCAGCGACGCCAAGCGTCAGCAAATCCTTTCCAAGTACGAACAGCTGTCCAACGAAGGCCACATCTACACGGCAACTCAGCGAAATCAGTGTTACGCAACTTTTCGACAACGATTTGGCCCAGAAGCACTGTCGGCCCTAGATGGCGAAGCGTTGTTGGAATTCATGCACGATCACGGCAACAAGGATAGTTTGGTCCACTGGCTAGAATTTCAAAATGACGAGGAATTCGCCACAAAACGATTTGGAAGTATCTCCGGCGGTAGCGCGCTAAAATTCCGGGTCTTTCGGCGCAAAGAAACCGGAAACTGGCAAGCTGCTGATAAGCATAACAAACCGAAGGACATTTCGCTCGACGAAGCGATTGAATACGCCCGAGTCCATCGGGATCAATTACTCAAAGGGGTCGAATTTCTGGATCAGCTACCAGAGGATGCCGACGACGACGACTACGCCAAACTCCAGGATCAGATGGATGAATTGGCTCCGGATGTTAGCGCCTTCGCATGGGGACATAAATATTTCAGCCTACTCTATCCAGAAAAGCTTGATGACTACCACAA
Organism: Planctomycetota bacterium; assembly: GCA_963582345.1. Lineage (GTDB taxonomy): Bacteria > Planctomycetota > Planctomycetia > Planctomycetales > Planctomycetaceae > CAUZSN01. Next base: position 1,576 of record CAUZSN010000192.1, on the reverse strand, counting down.
CCCACAATTACAACGATTCCACCTTTTAAAACTGATGCTACTGCCCCCAGAAGGTAAAGGCCGGTACATCTGCGCCGGGCGGTTCGTTTCTGCTGCACAGGAAGTCGGTCTCACGATGAACCAGTTCAGTGGTACGCTGAATATGCTTCAAGGTAAAAGCCATCGGTATTGGCGTGTTGGAACAAGATCCGATCGCCACAAAATAAGTCATTGGCCAATGATGCAGGAGAATCAGTGCATTGCCATTGGCTGGAAGGAATTATTGGATCTTTCGTGGGTCGATAACAAGCGAGAGACTCGACAACAACTCAAGCAGGTACTTAACGACACTTATCCCGGAGGACACCCGTCAGCGATTGGAAACGATTGCTCACAGATTATCCATTTTGTCGCTGGGTTGAGCGAAGGTGATATCATCTTGGCCGCAAACGGCGCCACCATTCTCGGTGTCGGACGGGTTGCGGGTGAGTATCGATACGAGCCGCAATTTGATTTCCCCCACCAACGCCCGGTTGAGTGGCTGAACTTTGAAGAATGGAAAATGCCCATTGCCGAGGGACTGCGATCAACTGTACGTGAGATCAGGATTCACTACGAAAATATCGTCGAAGCCGAAAAGAAGATTCAAGACGATGTGAATTCTGAAACAGATTCCAAAATCACACGCAACATTCGCCTGAAGGGCGTACCCGCACGAATCCAGTCTGTCTTGGAACGCAAAGCACAGGCCATTCTGTATGGCCCTCCCGGCACCGGAAAGACTTATTGGGCAGAAAAGGCCGCAAACGACCTGGCGGCTCTTTCAGGCTTTGGCAAACCTTTTGATGACCTGGATGAACAACAAAAACACGTCGTCATCGGTGATGACAAATTGCCAGGAACCGTGCGACTGTGTTGCTTCCATCCTGCCTATGGATACGAGGATTTCCTGGAGGGCTACAGGCCTCGGACAGTAAATGGTCAAGTGACATTCGATCTTCGTGATGGCGTGTTCAAAAAACTGTGTAATGATGCCAAGGACACACCAGATCGCAACTTTTACCTGATCGTCGATGAAATAAACCGAGGTGACATCCCTAGAATTTTTGGTGAATTGCTGACGACGCTGGAGAAAGACAAACGTGGCAAACGCATCGTCCTGCCGGTAAGCCAGGAAGTCTTCACGATACCTCAAAATGTGTTTCTGATCGGGACAATGAATACGGCCGACCGGTCTATTTCCTTGCTGGATGCGGCCCTCCGGCGCCGTTTTGGCTTCATCGAAATGATGCCGGATGGAACCGTCCTGCGCGATTCCATAGTCAGCGGCATTCCATTACGTGCCTGGTTTGACGCTCTTAATGAACGAATCCGGCAGCACGTTGGCCGGGATGCTCGCAACCTTCAGATCGGTCACTCCTACCTGATGCAGTCAGGAAGACCGATCAAGGAGATCGCTCCGTTGAAACGAGCAATACATGACGATATCATCCCGCTGCTGGAAGACTACTGCTACGAGGACTATGGAACCCTCGCCAACATACTCGGCACAGACCTTGTCGATGTTGCATTGCAACGAATTCGTCACGAATTATTT
>CAUZSN010000191.1:0-4635 GCA_963582345.1 Planctomycetota bacterium | reverse complement strand
ACTCGGACGAAAAAGACTGTCCGGAGAAAAGACGCCTCGAGTTTTTCTTCGATTCTGTTCGCCGTCTTGTTATTCGGGGGCGGTGGTGCTGGCATCTTTTTGATGGTTAAGAACCAATCCAAGTCACGTCGAACTGTCTATGCGCCGGCCGCATCGCCAAGACCACCTCAACAGAGTTCCGTAAAGTCGCAACCGTGGTTGGACAAAGAACAAGGTCCAAGAACAAAACAAGCGAAAACTCGTCGGGCACAGTCGCAAAGACGAAAACCAAAACCACCAGAACAGCAGTAGCGTCGGTGATCAAACGATTGCCTTGACGCAAGAAAACGAGGATCGAGATGAAGAAAGGCGTCGTGTTCAGCCTTGTCACGACTGTTATCATCGTCGTTCTCAGCAAATCCGTTTGGGCCATTGATAAAGTGTCCCGCAAGAGCACAACGACATTGGCTCAAGGTCGGATCACAGAAGTCACTAAGCAGGGCATCACGGTCAAGCCAAGGCTCGGCTCGGCTGTGATGGTTCCGGCCAATGACATTACTACCATTCGATGGGATGGTGCACCTAAGGAATTCAACCTGGCCCTACAGGACGAAGATAGTGGCCGTTTTGAAAAAGCACTCGAACGATACACGAAAGCTGCACAAGCTGCCCCAGCCAGTGCTGAGTCCCTGAAAACAGACATTCAGTATCTGATCGCTCGCACGACCGCAAAGATTGCGTTGGTCCATCGGAAAAAACTAGATGCTGCCATAAAAAAATTGGAAGCCTTCACTAAAACTGGCGCAGACCACTTTCGCTACTACGAATCGATGCGCTTCCTAGGCCGGGTCTATCTCGCGAAACAGGAATTTGACAAGGCGCGAATGGCATTTGAAACGTTTGGCAAAGCGCCGTGGAGCGATTACAAGATGGCAGCTAAAATCGCAAGTGCCCGCGTGATGCTGAAGCAGAACAACGTCGACGGTGCGCTGGCTGTATACAACGATCTGATCGAAACCGGCGCCAAGGCCAATTCGCCAGGCGAGGCGTCTTGCCAAGTTGAAGCGATGTTGGGCAGGGCGACTTGTCTAATCCGGAAAAAGAAGTTCAACGATGCAATTAAATCACTGGAAGATGTGATCACGCAAGCCGCTATCCACGACAACCGAACCCAAGCCGAAGCGTACGTCCGTCAGGGTGATTGCTTTCGCCAACTGGGTCGGACCAAAGAAGCCATTCTGGCTTACCTGCACGTTCCGGTGCTGTTCCCGAAAGAAAGGGACCTGCACTCCGAATCTCTGTATCACTTAGCCCGACTGTGGAACGCCGTTGGGCATTCTGAACGGGGCGAAGAGGCTCGAGCAATACTTGCAACTGAATACCCCAACAGCAAATGGACGAAGAAGCTAGCGACTGCGGGTAGTGGTTAATTGTTCTGCATCCCGTCTGTACACGGTTTTCGCAAGGTGACACGTTGAGGCAGTAGAACAACGCAACCCGGCATTAAAAATATTTGTGACCGATTGGAAACAGGATCGTATTTGCGAAACAGCCGCAGGACAGTCTTTCCAGGTCGTCCTACTTCACTTGGCTAACGAGTTACGCTAAACAAGATATTTCAAGGATCGATTTGAATTGCGGAGATACCAATGTTGAATCATCAGTCGAAAAGACGGGCCTGGCATCGGATGACGTTTCTCAGTCTAATGTTGGCAGTACTTGCCTTCAGTGTGATAGTGCTGAGTGTTTCTGTTGCACGGGCATATCAGCAAAAAGGTGAAACAGTCAAAGCGGATTCCGGCAACGAAGAAAAAGACGACGTCGAGGCTGACGAGACGTCGCCAGAAAGCCAGAGCTTTTTGCAATATATGATGAAAGGTTTCGGGCGGTTTTTTGGTCCTTTGTTTCTGCTCCTTTCATTCGTCACGGTGGCCCTTGTCACGATGAACATTTTGCAAGTCCGTCGTGACATTTTCTTGCCGGATTCCTTCATCAAAGAATTTGAAAACAAATTGACGGTGAACGATCTTCAAGGGGCCTACGAAACGGCTCGCAACGACGAGTCGTTCGTGGCGCGCGTGCTGGTTGCCGGTTTGAGCAAGTTGAATCGGGGCTACAGTGAAGCGATCGAAGCCATGCAGGAGATTGGTGAGGATGAGAATATGCATCTGGAGCAGCAATTAAGTTATTTGTCTTTGATCGGATCTGTCGCTCCGATGATCGGTCTCACGGGGACGGTGTATGGCATGATCAACAGTTTCCGGGTGATTGCCACATCGCCGACGTCGCCTAAGCCATCCGAGCTCGCCGAAGGTATTTCTATGGCGCTCTTTACTACGTTGGGAGGCCTGGCCGTCGCCATTCTGGCCATAGTTTTCTACAGCATCTTTCGTAACCGTGTCGCACGATTCGTACTAGAAGTGGGCATAGTCAGCGAAGGGTTGATGAATCGCTTCACGACTGTCGGCAAGCAGCATCCTGCAGGTAGCGCTGCTTCGGCAAGAACTTCCATGGCACCTAAACAGGAATAGTTATGTTCCTGTTGAATTTTGGGACAAGTTGGATGTGTCTGGTTGGCCAACTGACAAGTAAACGTACGACGCTATGTTAACTGACCAGTGACAAAGGCTCCCGCCCATGCGGATCGAATCCGAGAAACCGGCAGTTGCCGAAGTCGACATGACTCCCATGATCGACATCGTCTTTCAGTTAATCGCCTTCTTCATGGTTATTACAAACTTTGAACAGACTGAAGCCGACGAACGCGTAAAGCTGCCTGTGGACAGCTTGGCTCGGCCACCGAAAGTGAAGGCCGCGCATGAGTTGTACATAAACATCGGATTCGAACGCGACAAGACGGGTAATAAACTTCTTTCCAACCCTTTTGTTTTCCTGCCAGGCGAAAAGTTCCGTGTCATTGATTATGGGCGTAAGCTGCAGCAAGAAAAACGTCTGTACCGTGCCCGAGGGATCGATCCGAAAGAGGTAACTATCATCATTCGTTCGGATGCCGAGGTTCCCACGGGGTTGGTACAAGAGCTTATCAAACTGGCTCAGGATGCAAAGTTCGAGAAGTTTGCATTAAAGGCAATCCAAGAGAACCAGTGAGTGATTGCGGCCAGCATTTTAGTGTTACGACCGAGCAGTCAACCGAGTGTAAGTGAGGTGCACGGATCAATGAAAATCCGATGCAGGTTCCAAGCAGAAAAGATCACGCCACAGATGGCACCGATGATTGACGTCGTCTTCCAGTTACTGATCTTTTTCATGCTGACGTTGCGAATTGTCGAGTCGGAAGGTGACTTTAACATCAATATGCCCGCGCACATTCCATCTCAGATGATGACGGATGCGCCTGTCTTTCCAGACATCAAAGTGAGACTAGAAGCAATGCCTGACGGATCGTTGCGAATGCTCTATCTTGGACCGAATCAACTGGGCAACGACCGGCAAGCGTTCCAGGAGCTGAACAGGCAAATCCTGACGATCATCGGAAAACCCGGTAACCCGCTGACTAAGGACATCGAAGTTGAAATCGATGCCGACTATAATCTGGGTTTTCAGCACGTTATCAGCGCCGTCAGCGCTTGTACTGGACGCCTGAGCAAACAGGGGCAAGTCGTCCGCTACGTGGAAAAGATCAAATTCGCTCCGCCGAAACGACCAGCCGGTGGCGCGTAATCGCACGGCTGGTCCGTTCGCCCGAGTGGCACGTTCGAACGTTAATCTTACAGTGCACTGTTTGCTTGCAGTGACCCCATTGATGGGGTCCGTGTGATTATTGGTTCCAAGCAATTGGAGCACTGCAAAAGAAGCTCCAATGTGTCAAATGACCAGACATTTCAATCTACAATTTTTCATCCGCGTGGATGACAGCGTGCGTGGACAGCTTTCAAACGGCTGTGCTCAACTTGCGTGTAAACCTGGGTAGTCGAAATGCTGCTATGGCCAAGCATCTCCTGCACTGCTCGAATGTCAGCGCCGCCGGCCAGCATGTGCGTGGCAAAACTGTGTCGCAGCGTGTGAGGACTGACACCTTGGCTGCAGCCGCTACGTACAGCATATTTCTTAATCAAATTCCAGACCATGATGCGCGACAACCGGTTGCCACGCTTAGTCACGAATAGCCAACCCGTTTTGTTTTCGGGAACCAGTTTCGAACGTTCGCATTTTAGGTAGCGTTCTAAAGCCAACTTCGCAACCGGATTCAGCGACACCAACCGTTCCTTGTTACCCTTCCCGACACATTGGCAGAAGCCTTCATCCAAATGCACGTGATTCATTCGTAAATTGGTCACCTCTGACGCTCGGCAACCTGTTGCATACAACAGCGCCAACAGTGAACGATCGCGCAGTGGAAATCGATCTTCCTCGTTCGGTGCGTCGAGCAGTCGATTGACCATCTCGGGACTTAGCACCTTTGGAAGGTATTTCCACAGCTTGGGAGAACTCAATAAATCGACCACCGTTTCCAGCAGCACTCCTTCTAAAACAAGGTAGCGAAATAGCATCTTGACTGAGATTAGGTGCCGGGCAATCGTTGTCGCAGCCAATCCGCGTTCGTGCAGAGAGTGCAGATAATCCGTCAGAAATCGCAAGTCGACAGCCGCCAACGAATCCGGACCATGCACGCAGTACCACTGAAAAAACTGTTGC
>CAUZSN010000190.1:0-4671 GCA_963582345.1 Planctomycetota bacterium | reverse complement strand
AAAACGTCCACTTGTGAGGTCCGGTTGAATTCATGATCCCCGTATTGCTTCAGCACACGGACAACGACGGCTGGGTTCTCCTGTGCGAGGTGCTCGACTGTTCGCTGCCGCTCACGCGGGACACCGACATTCTGGAAGCGGCCCGGCTGTTCGGGTGGTCGGCCTGTGAATGCGGGATGACCGACGGAACAACAGCCTGCTCCCATAAGACACCCGAGCTGATGCTGGAACAGGCTCGGCAGTTCCTGGTCGCAAACAGAGAACTGGAGGCGGACATCGTGCATTCGCCCTACTGGTCGCATCGACTGGAAGACGTCCTGTAGTCCCTGTGTCATTCGACTGAACACACAATTGTCCCGAGTTGTCGGTTCGGCAACCCGGTCTGACCCACTGGTGTCGGTGCCGTTCGAGAAAGCCAGAAGTGTTCCCACATGAATGCAGGGGCCGTCAGTTCCCGACGAATACTCCTGCGAGGAACAAAGCCACAAGCAGCATTCCGAAGAGGATGAGACCTGTGACCTAACCGGCAAGGAATTCGTCTATTTCCCTGACCAGAAAGTCTTGCAACTCCCGTGGTTGCTCGACTTCAGCATGTGGTGCCCTCGGATCTGAACCAGGCGTAGGGCCGAGAGTTTTCGGACCAGCCGGTCGGCTTGTCGGGCACGACGATCACGGTCGGGCCGGGACTCAGTTGTTTTCTTTTCCAACGTGTCGGGTGCTCATCATTCAGACTTAGGGCAAGTTGACAGTCTCGCATCGGATTTCATCGTCTACGAATTCAAACCACAAGAAGCGAATGTGTCGCAAGTATTGGCCCAATTGCTCACTCAATACCGTTCCATAGTGCTTCGACGAAACTCAGCGTGGTAAAGACACCACCTCGATGTTCTCAACGGCTGGCAGACCATCGACTGTTCTCCCAGTTGAGAATTGCAGGAAATGGATTGGAAACCCACGCACAGCGCACGCATCGCACAATTGGTGAAACGCCTTCCAAGCGGAGTCTGGAACCTTTCCTCCCGTTCTTCTTCCCGGCGTACCGATGCACCTTCTCCAATACTCGGTTGGAGCGATTCCGATGACGGGCACGGAAAGCAGTGTCAGCGGCGCAGCAAGGGCATTCGACTGCTTCATTACAGCCTCGGTCCATTCATCTCGCAAATGCCCTTCATTCCATGCCCGGCGTATGGCTACGGCATATGCAAGGCCCTCGACGAGTATCCTGAGCGGCGGCTCTCTCGATTTCTCACCCTTGAGTTCGAGGATAGCTGGCAGCCCCGATTCGGTGACGCCGACGAGATCAACTTTGCCCCAAGAGGTGTCGCTTCGGCTCGCTTGTAGCGGCACCTGATACGACTGAACGTGACGGCACATCCCGGCGGCGAAAGGCTCACCAGACTGTTCTACGGCGGTCTTGTTCCATTGGGTCCAGATGGCTGACTCCAATAGACTCTCCGGCAACGCTGGCGTCTTGCGCCCCTGACGGTTGAGCATGTAACTTTGCTTTTGCTTGCGCTTTGGCGACTCCGCATACGTGCGTTCGAGCAGCACGTCCAAAAACTTCAGCAGGTTCTCGGCGTATTGCTGCATACACGAGAGTTGCTCCACATCCAGTTTGTGAAGGGCAACCGTGCCATCGATTGTTTTGCAGCTACTTCGTTTTGCCATGAGTTTCGTTGCTTTCTTTTAAACATCCCACCATTCGTGGTCGTCTCGCATTTCCACTCTGTCCGACAATTCCGAAAACCCGTCTCGATCTTCCAAATGAATTGGAACGATCCGTGATTGAGGAAACGCCGATACAAAGGCCTTCAGTTCATCGACCGTGGCATGGCCCGACGTATGAATGTGGACGTGCTTTACCCCCATCTCTTTCATTTCATCGATGCGTTTGGTCTCTTTCGGCAGATAGCCAGACCAGATCGAGCTTATCAAAACCGCCCCATCGAGACATTCTGCGATTTTGAGGTCTCGCAGCATGCTCGGACGGAAGACCATCACCGAATTCGGTGCGGCTTCTGCCAGCGCCTCTGGATAGATGCGGTGCGGGTAGTACGGTTTTGGAATGTCAAATGCTTTCTCCCGGATAATAAGCGACTTCTGGCTGATGGGCAAGTAGACCTGAACGCCATCCTCTCCGGGATTGGGCAGGGACTCGTCATCCGCCGCTCTGATGATTTCCGCCGTGTACATGTCGAGGATCAGTTGTCGATTAGACCGTTTGGCGGCATCCCAAACAGAGATCAACCGGTCGATGTTCTGGCTCGAACACCACACAAGGCCCATTCCTTTGGTCCCCCCAAAGATTTCAGCCATGCGATCCGCAACAGAATGCTCATCCGGGAAAGCGAAGTCGGGAACACGCCCAATCTGCGTGCCCTCGCAGATCAGCACATCAATTTCTGGCGGTGGATTGGTGATGAGTCCCTGAAACAAGTCGGCATTTCTTCCGTGCCCACGGATGTCACCTGAATAGAACAGTCTTTTGTCCTCGGCTTCGATCAGGAAACAATGGCTGTCATATGCCGAGTGATCAACACGAAAAGGCGTGATCGTGAATGGCCCGGCCTGAATTGGCTGGCGATCCGAGTACCCTTCAGGTTCAACCTTCCCGAGTGATGGCAGAGGAGTGAAGAACGCACTCACTTCGATGATGCGGCGGGATGCTTCTCCCATGTAAACGGGAACGGGCTGAGTGATCCTGTCCAGCAGGCCGTAATGGTCTGGGTGCGGGTGCGAGACGAAGATGCCAAGCAAACGATCGTCGTGCGTAGTCAGGCCACTGATGTCGGGAACGGAGACGTCCTGTTCGTCTTTCAGCGGCAACCCGATATCCAAGACAATCCGCTTCCCCTGCGACTCAACTTCGACGCAGTTTCCGCCAATCTCATGGCAACCCCGGTGAATTCGACAACGCACTTTAGCACCTACCTTTTAGGTCTCCATCGGATGCCGGTAACACTTCCCGTGAAAGCAGCAGTTCTTCTGCGATGCCGTTCCTCCGAATGACCCTCCTGGTAGTCTACATCCCCTGACGTCACCGCGAAACCATGCCGACTGTGTCGGCAACTACTGCGACGCCATCCTGAGCGGTGAGATCATCGCAGGACGCACCCTGCTGGCACAGTTCGGGCTGACGCCGAAGTCCAAACGCGGGCTGGCTGCGAGTGAGGCGGTGGATACGTTGTGATGGATTGGCGAAGAATCAACCGGCTGAGATTACGATGTTTCAGATTTCGGAAGTTCAAGAATCTCCTGCATTTAACGGTCGGCGGAGTTCTTTGACCCTACGCGATCGCAAAGAAGAAGGGATCACGTTTGCAGAAATCTCGATCCCGCCTAAACGCATGGTGCAAGAAACGAAGCGAGACCAGATCGAAGCCGAATTCCTAAAATGGCGCACCGGAGAAATGAAACGCCGCTACCAAAAGACGATTGACCGATTGCAGAAGAAATAGTCGGACTCCAACATCAATCGGCAGCCGCACGCCAAGCGTGTTTGTTCTGATCGCTTTTCGTACATTTCGGTGCCGATCGGCGTTTTCGGCGCCCAGATCAATCAACCATTGGTTTTGCACGTTCACACTTGTAGTGCAGCCTCAAAATAGTCAGCCTCAAAAACGTGACCAAGTGATCGGTCCGCAGCATCCCAGACTCGTCGACGTATACGTGAAAATACTCACGCAGAGTTCTAAAGTTGCGAACTTTCCAAACGCCCGGTTTGAGTTCAACCATGCGGTAGAAACCAGGCTCTCCAAATTTTCGACCGGAGCTAATCAGTTTGAACGACCCGTCCGGTTGAGCTTCCGGACGCAGAAACACCGTCGCGCTGCCCTGGGGTAACGGGAAGCTGACTTTTACGCACGGGTCTGCGAATTCGCCCGGCGATTCCACGGAATACAGTCCTGTGTAGATCACGTGCCCTGACTTCGCCAGGCGTCTTAGCCAGCCGGTGTAGACTCGCTGTCCCGAATCATTGTTCATGGGCAAGAGGTCACTCGTCATGCCTCCGGCGAGTTCCAATGACGATACCGGAAAGTTCAACTGATTCATGCGGCGGCTCACGAAGCGAGTCAACACCCACAGAAACATTCGAGTAAACAACGGAGCCTCGCTCCAAGCTTCCAAACGAAACTCTGACGTCCGCTCATAGAATTCGTGGATCTCCTGTCGAACTTGAGTCGGATCGAATCCTTCGCCCTTGAGCAACGAGAAATCAGTCAGTAGACCCGCTGGTTCGTCGGCGATTTTTAGTTGCTCGTCGATAGCCAGTTGATGATAAAAGTCGGCACCGATCAGCTTGGATGTTCCCATCGGACAGTTCAGCCACGGAGCCTCTTCGCGAGTCACTCGACGACCGATGAGCCGCACCATCAGCCGAATGCACGCCGCCAGAACATCACCAATCCAATTGCCGATGCTCGAAAACAAGTTAGCTCCCATCTTGTAGCTGAAGTCGTGAGACTTCGGAGACTACCGAACTCTCACGAGTTCAGCTACGGGTCGTCTAACAGAGTTTCGTCCGATTCGAGAGCTTCAGGTGCAACGAACTCAACCGCATCGTTGACTCGAATTGAACCACCCTCCAGAACTCGAGCTGTGATTCCACCATGGCCGCGCATCGCGTTATACCCCGTAGAGTCAAAACACTCAGACGAACTCAAAGTGCCG
>CAUZSN010000189.1:0-4674 GCA_963582345.1 Planctomycetota bacterium | reverse complement strand
CCAGTTGCTACGCAATAACCAGTCACCGATAATCATGGCATGGACTCCAAAAAGCTCTTCCTGAGAAGATCTTTCACAGCACCATGCACAACAGAACCGCTGCGACCAATAATGGTCGGGCGAGATAGAAAGGTCTTCTCATGACGAAGCCGCGGATCCCTATCGGCTCATCGACTGAAGGAAAAAGGAAAGCAGATAGCGGATACAGTCCAACTTGGCCTCGACCATGACGCAGAAGTAACTGTTTGGCACCAAGGTATCTTCGGTCTTTCCCAGGGCAACCTAGTAGGCGGATGTCGGGTGGCCTCGTTAAACGTGATGAGACGTGGGACTGATGGTTGATGACCGGAGGAATTGACACGACTCGTGCCAACACGGTGTAATTGGCAACGTTTTCCCAGAAGCACATCAGAATGGAGTCAGAATGGAAATCAGCAAGAAGCCGATGAACAAAACGGAAGTCATCTCCGCTTTGGTTGAGGCATCCCAACTCACGAAGCCGCAAGTCGTTTCTTTGTTTGACGAGCTCACCGGTCTAATCGCGAAGAACCTTGGCGACAGCGGGCCGGGCGTGTTCACGATTCCCGGATTGATGAAGTTGAAAGTTGTTCACAAACCGGCCACCGAAGAACGTGAAGGAATCAACCCGTTCACGAAAGAGCCGACTATCCTCAAGGCCAAGCCTGCCAGTAAGCAAGTGAAAATCCAACCGCTGAAGGCTTTGAAGGACTTAGTGTAATCGTAGGATTCTTCATTGGTGAGCAAATGCTGCTATTGACGAAGCACGTGAGAATAGCGAGATTGGCTCACTCTGCTACTGGACTTTCTGTTTCTGTCAACGGTGGGACTTGCACGGTGCTGAATGCGACCGAGGCAAATCCTCACCGGTAAACTAATGGAGTGCGATATCATGGTCAAGAAAAAGGCAACGCGAAAGACATCAGCCAAAACGAAGACAGCCCCCTCTAAGAAGAAAAAGGCTGCTCCTAAAAAATCAGCAAAGAAGAAGGTAGCAACGAAGAAAACCGCTAAAACGAAGACAGTCCCCTCCAAGAAGAAAAAGGCTGCTCCTAAAAAGTCAGCGAAGAAGAAGGTAGCAACGAAGAAAACCCCAAAAAAGAAGGCTGCTCCTTCGAGGAAGAAAAAGGCAGCCTCCAAAAAAGCGGCTTCGCCAAAAGCCGAAGAAAGCCAGCAAGAGTAGGGGTTCGAGCAGTAACCGAGCAGAAACGCTTAATGGTGTGGACTTCGGTCGGTGAGAGTTGCTGCGGTGAACTTCTCGGGCAGGACGGCCGGTCGTCGAGGCCCCACCGGTCGTTACGAATCCAATCGTGGTATCGGGCGTGCGACAAACCAATTAATCTGAGCACAGTGCGCAGCGGAAGATGTGCACGTGACCGTTCAATGGCACGCAGCAGCTGCAGCTTAACGGTCCCTTCCGGTAGTCGGACTCTGGCGAAGGAGATGCCCGACACCTTCAAAACGATAACGACTAGCCGCAACAAGCAGACAAGCCTCGCGATGCGACGACGGAGCCGAATCACTTCATGCTGAAGTCGCATGGTGTCCAATTCAACCACGTCCAGAGACGCCACGACCGGTTTCAATTTCGTCGCCGGATTCGCCGAACCTCCCTCGACGAACTCGATGAGAGTTTTGTGCGCTTGCTGTGAATAGTTCGGAAACGCCTACTTCCCGTTTGAGAGACGCGGACGCCAACGGTACCAACTTTCAGGCGAAGAATGTCACTCCGCACAAAGGCTTCGCTGCCCATTTGCCGACGTGCACGTTGGTCCTAGGAATCGGTTCGGTCTGATATTCGCCCCGGTACGACAAGGAGCATGTGCTCAACCGGCGTGCGAGTGTGAAGTAAGAAAAGGATCCACAATGCACCAGAATTCTCCGTCATCGAACCGAAGCGGCCCTCGTCGTGTCCGACCCGGAGGGCGGACATCCCACCGTTCTGTGGTGTGTAAATCACTATGCCGGATTAAATCGTCACCCGAACGTTGTTAAGGCCGTTGTGGATGCCGTCCCGACTTATGGGACCAGCGCCAGTATCCCGGATTACAGATTTTCTAAACGGTCCGGCCGCGTGACACAAGCATCCAGAAACAACTTTCGGTCGTTTGAATCGCCGAAGATCTTGTCCGTCTCGGCATCTGCAGTCATCTCGACTACCGATGAGCCTGAATTTCATCGGTTTGCACCAGATTGCATCGCGGTTTCTGTTTGTGTCGTGTCAATGATTGCCACAATGGCGACCTTGATCGGTTCAGGAAGTGAGTCCCACAAAGCAATAATGTGTGAAAGACGCGGGTCTTTGGGCGCTGAATTGGAATCGATGTGCGACAAGCTGGGCACCATAGAGGGCACCACTCCATCTTGCGATTCGTGTAAGTTGTTGTGAATTATGCTACTTACCTTTCGTGGTTCGGTTTCAAAGTCTTGACAGATAATCAGTTAACCGTGCCATGCCAGCAATCTTTCAGCAAAACAGCGGATTTCAGTCGAACGGGTTTCCGTCACTAGGAAGTTGGCTGTCGTACGGAATAGGTATTGAATCCGATTTGTTGCCCACATTCGTGGTGATGCCCGATGCGCGCAGCTTGCCAAATGGCGGGTCTTCGAACTGGTCGAGTGGGTTTTTGCCGGCACGCCATCAAGGCACGCTGTTTCATAGCGGTAAAACGCCCGTACGGAACCTTTTTGCCGATCAGAAGCTAGACACCAGCGCCGAAGCCGATGCCTTGAAATTGCTGGGCGAACTCAACCGCGCGCATTTTGCACAAAGGAATCAGAATGAACTTCTGAAAGCGAGGATCCAGGCATATGAACTTGCAGCGCGGATGCAGACTTCCGTTCCAGAAGCTATTGACTTTTCGGACGAACCGGAATTCATTACCCGACTCTACGGACTCGACAGAAAGGAAACTGCAGATTTTGGACGACGCTGCCTTCTGAGCCGAAGGCTGCTCGAACGCGGAGTTCGCTTTGTCCAACTCTTCTCGGGCGGTGCCTTGGGCGGAAATCCGCGCTATGGTTGGGACGGGCATGAAAACAACTTCAAGAATCACTCACGCGAATCGCTCAAGATTGACCAGCCCGTTGCGGCGTTCGTCAAGGATCTGAAACAACGTGGATTGCTGGAGGACACACACCACCCTCCTTGGCACAGCGCGCAGCCGCCAAGATGGCCAACCCCGTGTGCTGCAGAGTCTAGGTCGGAGCGCGCTTCTGAGCGAATACGCGCATGTGTGCAACGCACCGCATTTGCGTCTCTGTCGTCGGGGGGCATCGGAAGATCCGATTGGAGAGAATTTTCGGGCTAGGCCAAGAAAGATCATCACGGATGCTGGGAATCGCCGTGGAAAATGTCGGCTGCTTTGCCGTTTTTTCATTTTTTGAATACACTAGTGGTGTGAGGGTACGGAGAATTCGGACAACGTGAGGACGTCCGTCACGTCCTTTTCGTTTCTTTTCGGGTGCATTGCGACGTCTGATGATTCACATATTTAGGCATCTATTCCGCGCGCCGCCTTCGTCGAGCTTCGATCCTGCCAACATGCGCGAGCACGTTGTTTGTATCGAGAATCTCGAACAACGGATTGCGGCCGCTGTCAGCTTTAACTTCCCGCCGACTTTTTCATTAGTTGATGTCAATACGACGTCTTCCACGTACAACCAGCCTGTCTCTCCGGGCGATTACGCGGGTGCCGTCTCTGGATGGTACTTCGGTCACGCTACGTGATCTTACTGTAGTAGCCAGTTTGGTTACTTGGACCAGATGCAGCGGGAGTTGGAATCCGACTATCCGGCGCTGGATTTCCAGATTGTCGGGATCAACGAAATCGGGCACGCAGTCAGCAACTCAGCCATTACGGAAGGCCGCGATCTTCCGTGGTTGCAGGATGAGGACGCGAACAACAATTCCGTGTCCGACGTCTGGTACGATTCATGGGACGTAACGTACCGTGACGTTGTTGTCCTCGACGAGGACAATGCTCTTGTAGGAGCCTATAATCTGACGCTGAATAACCTGGCCAATCCGGAGAATTACAATACGTTGCGGAACCTGTTCCTCGCTACGGCGACGTCGGACGGTGACGTCGACCATGACGGCAACCTAACCGCAGCCGACATTGACCTGTTTTTCGACGCCCTCGCTACGGGTTCCTATACAGATGAGTACGACCTGAACGGTGATTCCCTCGTGGACGAAGCAGATGTCGACGAATTGGTGGTAACGCGCATGGGAACCAGTTTTGGTGACGTCCAGTTGGACGGTGTCGTGGACATCCGCGATTTCAACAGGCTGGCCGTTAACTATGATCCCCTGGGAGTGAACGTTGACAATGGTTGGGCAAAGGGCAATTTCGACGGCGACAGCGACGTGGACATCTACGATTTCAATGAACTGGCACTTAACTTCAATCCTTTAGGGCCTTCAACGTAATGTATCTAACAGCGTCGAGCCCAATCGATGCGAGCATCGCCGATTTGATTTAATGTTACACGAGATTCGTTTTCGGTCCCGTCAGCATCGTGAGCTGCGGCACTCCGCAAGCAAGCGGAAACTCGCATCACAAACTGCCGTTTTCGTGTAGATCGTGCCAAGGTGGACGCGCTGTGGACAGGTGACCGAGACGACGATCTGCACAAGTTTGTGCCGAATAA
>CAUZSN010000188.1:0-4677 GCA_963582345.1 Planctomycetota bacterium | reverse complement strand
CCCAACTATCGGGCAAGACAACGCCGTTAATGGCAGCCGCTTCATTCTCGTAGCCTTTAAATCGGGCCAATGTTCCTGCCGGAGTATCGGCAGGTGGAGGTTGGCGCGGAACACGCATGGCTTTGTCCCTCCCAAACGTGCCTTGCAATGCCGCATCAATCAGATAGTACCCCAGTGGATCGACGATGTAGTTGCGATTTACCGGATTCCGAAAGTGCTCGTCAACGTTACCATCTAAGTCAGGATCGTGGACGAGAACTGGCTTAGCATCGATTATCGCCTCAGCGTTGTACCTCAGAATCGTGGCATTGGTCAGGTTCGTGGCCTGAACGGTACGCAGTACAGCAATCGGAAACAATGTTGCTAGCGACACCATTCCGATACTCGCGATCAACAGCGAAATCAGCACTTCGGTCAGCGTGCTGCCGCCTCGATCGGTATCGAATAGAACAGACTGTCGAACGCCGAGATATTTCATTCTCCTGCCTCCTCACCGGTCTCTGCAAAAAAGAATGGATCGCTGGCGACGTCGTCGCCCTCACCATCTCTCGGATCGACTGGATGGGTCGAGATGTTGCCTGTTCTGGTGAACAGAGTCACGACCAATCGCTCTCCGACGGGTTCGCGACTGCCTGGTGGACCTAATTCCTCGGCTGGAACGACATACCTTCGCGAGCCACCTTGATTGATAGGCCTCAAACCGGCTCCGGCAAGATGCGTTGCCGCATTGTCGACGGCGACGGCTTCGGCTAGATAAAAGTGGATCAGTCCACTGGACGCCGCCGCGCCGGTGACCGTGCCACGCGGCGAAAAAAGCACGTCCATACTGCTGGAATATACAGCCGACAATACCGAGCCGGGGGGCGGACGCCAGGCATCGGGCACTTTCGATCCATCCAAATCGATCACGATGCCACGCGGTAGCAGCGATGTCTCCTCATTCGGCAGTTCTGACGGCAGCAGTTCCAACAAATACGTGCTAGGCCCGCCACCTTCAAAAGCGTTAATTTGCGACGTCTCGGTCGAGCCTGGATCGCGATAGGCGATGCTCAGTACCAGATATTGGTTGTCGTCGTCGGTCAGTCGATTCGTCAGGACTGTGTACCAGTTGCCATCTTGACCACGGGGAATTTTGATCCGCATACCATCGATCAACAGTCCTTTCTGTTTCAGTCTGAACCAATCGGTATTTGCACCATGCACTATGTCCACAACTTCATCGTCGGGGAAGCCATCCTTGTTCGGATCAAAGTCAGGCCGCTCCAGACGAATCGTCCCCTGAGTCCAAGGATCGTTGGGACCGATGTAGACCATACTGGTCACCGTGCGCCCGTTTGTCTGATCGGCAACAAAGCGTACTCCGCGTGGTTTCTTGGCATAAATGGCCCGATTGCGGGCGCCTTCTAAAAACGACTGAACCTGTCGCGATGCCGAACGGGTCCGTTCAGCATCGAACGAGAAGTTAACCATCACCACCGTCATGGTAGTTACGATCAGCAGGATGACGATGACCACCAGCAATTCGATCAAGGTGAAGCCTACACGCAATGTGTCACCGCGCTGACGACGATCGACACAGCAACTCCGCAACACGGTTGCGGTTGCACTTGACAGATGACCGTATGTCGTAGTCACATCCAACATCCTAATTGCCTCCGGCGCGACGGTTGCGGTTGGTGATGTTGTCCGTCAAAGCATCGAGGTCTGTCGTGCTGATTGGCATGGCCAGTGTTCCTCGTTTGTTCGGATCTGCTGATTCATACGGTTCATAAAGTCCCGGTTGGCCGTCCGGACCGGCCGAGACAATAAGAGGCACGTGATACGTGTCAATCGTATGATAGTTGTCTTCGTTGAATTCGTCCGCGAAGTTCGCGATTCGATCCGTTTCGCTCTGCAGCAGACTCAGCAAGTCATCCGAGTCTCGATTCAGCGCGTCGCCCTGACCGGCCGCTGGCTCTGCGGGCAATCCTTTTATTAACAAATCGGCAACCAGTCGAGCGGGTGATGTCGCGATGTCCGCATCAGGGTTGATCAACCTAGTTGGCCAGCGATAGAAGCGCAGCGGCTTGCCCCAAGCATCCACGAATTCCAATCGGCCATCATTATCGGTATCAGTTACCTCGCTAGTAGTGAATGCCTCGCTGTCGACTGGCGAAACACCGAACACTTCGGCTTCTGCCAAAATGAAATACAGCAGCTCAGCACTTTCGGTCACCGGGTCCGATGCTGGTTCCGCCGCGATGCGATCGGTTTCACTGTACCGTTGCGGAAAATTAGTCTTAAACAGTCGTTTACGGACCAAAATCTCAGCCACCTTGGGCCGAACACCATAAATACCGGGCGACGGTACCTGCTCCAACCGCTCCAATTCTTGCTCAACCAACTTCTCCAAGTACGAGCCTTTCAACGTCTTTTCAAAAGCGACAATGCGCTGGTTCAGCATTTCATGAATTTTCAAAATTGTGGCCGCAGTCGCTTCCTCGCGAGCAGTCGTAACCAGGTTCGTAACGACCGCCGCCGCCATTGCTGCTAGAAATCCGATGATGGTGATGACCATCATCAATTCCAGTAGCGTAAAGCCATCTCTTTTCCATGCTGGTTTGCGGCACATAGTCATGGCAATGTTAGTTCTTTGTTGGTCAACTTAGGTTAAGACTTCTGATTATCTCTTCAGACAGCCGTCATGGAAATTTGTAATGTTGTCGGCGTCAGCGACTGATAAATCGATAGTGTTCTCTGGATCGAACAAACGGCCGGTGCCGTACTGGAAATCCATACCAGGTGAAATTATCTGAAACCCATTTGGCCTGTATGGCTGACTGTTTGTGGCATTTGCCGCATTGAAGCTGGTGTAATACGCGTAATTCATCAGTCCCGCACAATCGACATTTTGCCAAGGAGTACCAGCAACGGAGTAACCACGACCGTCATAGCTGCTGAAATAGATGTACGGTAGAGCCTGACCGGGAAACGTATCGCGGTATTCGGGTGCATCGTTGGGCGGGACACTGACGTCAGCCAGCCGACGCTTCCATTCAACGGTGTTCGTATCCAGACCGCCATCGAACTCAAAGAAAGGCTCGACGCGGTTGCCTCCCGAGATAAATGGTGTCCGGGGATTTTTCGAGAACCCGTCATGTGCGCCACTGTCGGGATCGATAATGCCCCCCAGGAAAAAGACCAAACACTCTGCACCATTTAATGTCAGTCCCACCGCAGGAATGTCTATCTGTCCCGGCCTGTCAACGACCGGAAGACCACCCGATCCGCTAAAATCGAATTGTGGCCACATACGGCGGATAAATCCTCGACTCCGCGGATCAGAGTCCCAACCGGCCTGATTGGGGTAGAGTGTTATCCGACTGGGTGGATCCATGCCGTACTTTGCCTGAAATGCAGCGATTGCTGATTCCAGTCGAATAATTTCGCTTTTGACCTCTGAAATACGGGCTCTTGCAATGCCTGAAAAAACCGCTGGAAGCAGAAACGCGACCAACAGTACGATGATCGTGATGACCACGATCAATTCGACCAACGTGAAACCGCGATAGAGCAAGCGACCGCGGTACCGCTGACACTCAAAATTCTGACGTCGTAAGGCTGGCATCACATTCGACTCCTTAGTGGCTATCGCCCAGTTGGGTCTTAACTAGGTCTTCGCATTTTCCAATTCCCAGACGTATCGGCAGAGGCTTCCAAATTCTGACCTTTTGGGCTAGCCGTTTCCGCCCTGCAGGGGCAAGACACGACAGCTCAGGCCATCCGCCTCGTTGCTATACGTAAGTGTCAATATCATTGAAGACACCCTAAACATTGTCCGACTACGGATGTCTAGCTGGCCCGCAATTGATGGTTAACGTTTACGACAGTGAGTTCAGCAGCTTCACCAGGGGCAAAAACAGCGCGATGACAATGAAACCGACAATCACGCCTAATATCACGACCATCAAGGGTTCCAGGATGCTGATCAAGCCGTCGACCGCCACAGCGACCTCTTCGTCATACACATCGGCGACCTTGTACATCATGTTGTCCAAGGCTCCTGTTTCTTCACCGACGTCGATCATGTTCACGACCAGGGCATCGACAATCCGCGCCTCTCTTAATGGCGTCGCAATTGATTCTCCTTCGCGAATGGCGGCATAGATTTTATCGAAGGCACGTTCGAACACAGCGTTGCCCGACGTGTCACGAGCAATGGTAAGAGCTTCCAGTATTGGAACGCCCGAGGCAATCAGCGTTCCTAACGTGCGCATCGTCCGCGCGACGGTCGATTTGCTTACGATTCCCCCAAGCAAAGGTATTCGGAGTGTGAGCCAATCTATGCAGAACTTGCCCGTTTTACCCTTCTTGATAATCTTCACGGTAATGTAGAAGGTCAATGGCACGGCGGGGAACAGATAGAAGTACTCAACCACAATGTTGCTTACCGTGATCAACATGACCGTCACGCCTGGCAGTTCGACGTCGAAGTCCAGAAAGATCTTCTTGAACTTCGGGATGATGTAGTACATGATGAATCCGACAATGGCCGTGGCAACGGTGATGACCGCAACCGGATAAATCATCGCACCTTGAACTTTGCGTTTCAGGCTTTGGGATCGTTCTTTGAACTCGGCCAGTCGTTGCAGAATGACTTCCAGGGCCCCGCCAGCCTCACCCGCTTTCACCATATTG